>NZ_JBSVWS010000143.1:0-16109 GCF_054071155.1 Pseudomonas sp. SDO5532_S415
CCTGTGGGAGCGAGCCTGCTCGCGAAGGCGGCCTGACAGCCGACCTGGCTTTTGCGGCTGTACCCCCGATTTCTGGTTAGAAAGGCCCGAAGCCCAGCGGGTACTGGATGACGACGTAGATCCTGTCAATGTCATCGCCGGCCTGGGCCGCGTTGGCACGATGTGACACATGGGACACCTGCAGGGACAAGCCCTTGGCCGCTCCGGACTGCACGATGTAGTGCAGGTCAATGTCACGCTCCCAATGACGTCCGTCAGCGCCTTGTTGCGGTACGAACTCACCGGCTGACGCATCGAACGGGTTGTAGGCGCCGCCCTTGGGTGCGTGGGTGCCGTCGATCCCGCTGCCCCTGACATAACGCGTCATGAACTTCAGGCCGGGGAGGCCAAACGTGCCCAGGTCGAGGTCGTAACGTACCTGCCATGAGCGCTCACCCGCACCGTTGAAGTCGGCGTATTTGATCGAGTTGGCCAGGTAGATCGAGTCGCCACCGACAAAGTCGAAGGGTGTGTCACCATTGATTTTTTGCCAGGCCAGGGTAAAAGCCTGCGCGTCGACGGTGTACCTGCCTGACAGGCTGAACGCGGTGTTGTCGATGGCGCCCGCCAGCGCTTGGCCGGTGTCCCGCGTGTGATAGAGGTTGGCATCGAGGAACCATGGGTTTTGCTTCCAGTGCAGATTGCCGTAGTACTGGTGCCAGGTGTCGGTCAGTTCCGAGGCATACAACGCACCGCCGATGGGGCGCTGGGTGAACAGGTCGGCGCCCAGGAACGAAATACCGCCCGCTTCGGTATTGGCGCCATAACCGAAAAAATCGCCCTTGGACGATGAACTGTCCTGATTCTTGAAGGCCGTGAAGTGCCCGGCCTGAAGATTCAAACCATCGATTTCTCGACTGTTCAACACAAACCCCGTGGCATATTCCGGTTGCAGTCGCTTGTCCGCGGTGTCGAACACCGGGGTTTCCACCAGCTTCTCACCATAGGCCAGCGTGGTTCTCGACGCGTTGATTTTCAGGGCACCGCCAGCGCTGGAGTAATTGGGTTCACTGCGCCCGTCACTGTCGACCGGCAACAGCCCTGTGCCGGAGTGACCTTTGCCGCCATCGAGTTTCAAACCCAAAAAGGCATGGGCATCGAGCCCTACGCCAATCGTGCCGGGCGTGAATCCTGACTGGAATGTGCCGATAAAGCCTTGTGCCCACTCCTGCCGATAGCTTTTGCCCGAGGGTGAAGGAGAGCGGTAGTCGCTGTTGAGGTAAAAATTTCGACTGAGCACGTCAAGTGATGCACCGTCCAGAAAGCCTTGGGCGTTCTGCGCCGGCTCATCGGCCATGACGCCCCAACTGGCGAATAACAGTGGTAGCCATAGAGTCAGTCGGGCAGCGCAATCGTGTGAGAAAAACGTCATGAGCCAAGCCAGTCGCGGTTGTTTCCTGGAGCAAAGCATCGTGACTTGAATTGACGCACGAATATTGAGCCGGTGTGCTGAGTTGCGACGCTGTTCAAGAAAAACGCAGTGCCGGTTGAGCGTCTATGCTGGGCAAACCGACTCCCCATCTTCGCAGTGAACTGCCAGGAGATATCAATGGTGCCCAGTCCGCTCTCAGAGAAGGCCTTGTCCCGCGGGTTGCTCGATGTCCTGATCCGCGCCGGGTTGATTTTGGTTCTGGTGCTGTTCTGCTTTGAAATTTTCAGTCCGTTCCGCGACTTGATGCTGTGGTCGCTGATCCTGGCCATCACGCTCTACCCGTTGCAGAAAAAGCTCATGGGGCCGCTGGGGCATAAGGAAGGGCGGATTGCCACCTTGATCGTGCTGGTATCCATCGTGATCCTCATGGTGCCGATCTACCTGTTGGGCACCTCGATTGCCGACTCGGTGGAACAGGCCATGACGGTCGTCAAGAACGAAGGCTTGCAAATTCCCCCGCCGTCCGAGTCCGTTGCCGGCTGGCCGCTGATCGGCAAGCCGCTGTCGGCCATCTGGTTGCAGGCCTCCACCGATCTGCCCGGATTGACCGAGAAATACATCCCGCAAATCAAAGGTGTAAGCCTGACGCTGCTGGGCAAACTGGCCGGTGTCGGGATGGGTTTTCTGACCTTCATCTTCGCCCTGATCATCGCCGGGATCTTCATGGCCTACGGCGAAGCCGGCAGCCGTGCGTCGGTACAGATCGCCTCGCGGGTCAGTGGCCCGGACAGGGGGCCGAAAATCGCCGCGCTCTGCACCGCCACGATCCGCGCCGTGGCGCTTGGCGTGGTCGGTATCGCATTCATCCAGATGCTGCTGGTGGGCGTGGGATTTGTATTCAAGGGCATACCCGGCGCCGGGCTGCTGGCGCTGGCGGTGCTGTTGCTGGGCATCATGCAATTGCCGGTGACATTGATCACGCTACCAGTGATTGCCTATGTGTTTGCCACCGAGGGCGCCAGTACGGTGACTATCGTGTTTGCGATCTACGTTTTTGTCGCCGGGCTGGTGGACAACGTGCTCAAACCGTTGCTGCTGGGGCGCGGGGTCGACGTACCGATGCCGGTGGTGTTGATCGGCGCGCTGGGCGGCATGGTCACCAGCGGTATCATCGGTCTGTTCATCGGCCCGGTGGTGCTGGCGGTCGGCTACCAACTGTTCTGGCAGTGGGTGGAGGTTCGGCCACAAGAGTAGGGAAGGTCCATAACCCCGGTTTGCGCAGTATCATGAACTGCCGCACGGGTGGCACTTGCAGAGGGTTGAATCATGACCGTTCATGCCTGGGAAAAGCTCTACCTCGATGACCTGCAACTGGGGCAGGTGTTTGAAAGCGACACCCTTCGCGTCGACCGAAACGCGATGCTGGCGTTTGCCCAACAGTTCGATCCACAACCTTTTCATCTTGATGACGAGGCCGGCCGCATGAGCCTGTTCGGCGGGCTGGCGGCCAGCGGCTGGAACACCGCGGCGTTGACCATGAAACTCCTGGTCGACAGTGTGCCGCTGGCCGACGGCATCATCGGCCTGGGCATCGAACTGAACTGGCCGCACCCAACCCATGCGGAGGACGAATTGCGGCTGACGACGACCGTGAAAGCCATCGAACCGTCCGCCACCAAGACCGACCGGGGCGTGGTGACCATGTTGATGGAAACCCGCAATCAGCATGGCAAAACGGTTCAGCGGGCCACCGGCAGACTGCTGGTGTTCAGGGAACCGGCACCGGATTGAGCGGCCATTGGTTGATTCGCTCGAAGCACGACACCAGGAAACTCATCACCGCCTGGACGGACGGGATGTGCCGGATATCATTGTGCACGAGCAACCACACGTCACGCTCCAGTCGCGGTCCCTCGGCCTCAACAGCTTGCAGGCCGTAACGCGCGCCGAGAAAACCGGGCAGGGCCGCGATACCGGCACCGGCCTGGACGAAATTGGCCTGGATATTCAGATCATTGCTGCGTAGAAGGATCGGTCGATCTCCCGCCTGTTCCTTGAGCCAGACCTGCTGCGGACTTTGATCGAGACTCTCGTCGTAGGCAATGAACACCCGATCCTGCGGGGCTGTGTTGGCCAGGTAATCCTGCGAGCCATACAGCGCGAACGACACCGTGGCGACCTTGCGCACCACCAGGTCCGGTTCCTTGGGCCGGCTCAGACGCACGGCGATATCGGCTTCACGACGCGACAAAGAGGCACTGCCCAGGCTGCCAATCAACTGCAACGACAATAGCGGGTATTGCTCGCGCAACAGCTTGATACGCGGTGCGATCAACGCACAGGCCATGGCCGGCGGAGCGCTGACGGTGACTTCGCCGGCATGGCTTTCCTGGCCGGTTTGCGCGGTGCGCTGCACTGCGAACGACTCGCTTTCCATGCGCTGTCCCGACTGGGCGATGCGCTCGCCATCCACCGTGAGTACATACGAGCGCGGGCGTCGGTCCACCAGTTTCACGGTCAGCGAGCTTTCCAGCGCACTGATACGCCGCGCTACCGTGGCGTGGTCGACATTCAGCTTTCGCGCCGCCGCCGAGAGCGATCGCTCCTGGGCGAAAACAATGAAATAGCGCAAATCCTCCCAATCGAACATGGGCGTTTTCTCACAGATAAGGTGAACAAACAGGGAATTTTTCCCCATCGCCAGGCTTGCAAGAATAGTCCGGCGCCTGAAGTGCAGGTGCGAACGATCGGCAGTTTGTCGAGCGATTGGCGAGGAAACAACCATGAGCAAAGCAACCCCGCTGGCCTATGCCGGCATCCTGGGTGCCACGTTTTTCTGGGGCACCAACTTCAACGCCGGGGCCTACATCATCAAGAGCATGGCACCGCTGAGCGCATCCATTGAGCGCTTCTCCATCTCGACCCTGTTATTGCTGCTGATCTTCGGCCTGGTGGGCAAGCTACGGTTCAGTGTGCTGCAGAACAACCTGCTGGCGTTCATCGGTCTGGGGCTGCTCGGATTTACCGGGTTCAGTGTCGCAACGTTTTTCGGCCTGCAAACCACCACGCCTATCAACGGCGCGCTGATCCTGGCGACCACGCCGCTGTGGACCATGATCCTTGCCGTGCTGCTGGAAGGCGAACGGATCGATCGCGGCCGTGCCATCGGCCTGGCCTTGGGTTTGCTCGGTGTCGGCCTGGTGATTACCCGTGGCGATATCCAGGTATTGCTGGGGCTTAAGGTGGTCAGCGGTGACGCGATGATCCTGGCCGGCAGCATGGCCTGGGCGGCGAACATGGTCGGCACCCGGCGGTTCGTCAAAGACGCGACGCCATTGGAAACCACCAGTTTCTCCATGTTGTTCGGTGTGCTTGGCCTGATCGTACTGGGCTTCCTTTTTGAAGACCCGATCGCCAGCATCCGGCAAGCATCGCTTGCCGTGCATGAAGCCGTTGTGTACCTGGCGATCGGCGGGTCAGTGGTGGCCTATTTGCTGTGGTTCAAAGGAATCCATGCCATCGGCGCCGCCCGGACCTCGATTTTCTTCAACCTGGCGCCGGTATTCACCATGTTGGTGTCATCGGTCATGGGCGTGTGGCCGAATGTCTGGCAACTGTTGGGGGCGGGCGGTGTGATCCTCGGGGTGTTGTTTGCTTCGGGGTTGGTGCTGGGTGGGGTCAAACCGCCAGTGGTCGTAGCCAGTCAATGCCGCAACAGTGCGGCATGACCGGAGCCAGTAGCCAGAAGAGGCCTGTTGCCGGCCTCTTACCGCTCGTATCGAGGAGGCTCAGGTTTGCGGTACGGCTACGCCTTCAGGGGCGCCCGGTTTGTTCAGGACGGCCCGATACAGCAGGCTGGAGACCATGAACCCGAGAATGGCCAGCAGGCTCATCAAGCCGAACACATAGTTGTAACCCTGTTGACCCGGGAAGTGATCGAGGATAGCGCCATAGATCACGTAGGCGAACATGCCCGGCGCGTAACCGATCAGGCATCCGATACCGAAGGCCGAGCCGGTGATGTGCTTGGGAATGCCGACTTCGCCCATGGGGGCCCAGAACACGCCGCGCATGGAAAAGACAATCAAGGCGAAGGAGAGGGTGGCCGCCATGCCCGCGTAGATGAAAGTCGGGCTTTTCGGGATCAGCATGATCACGCCCATCAACGGCAGCAACGCCATGAATGCCCACTTCAGGTAACGGCTGGTGCTCTTGAACCGCTTGTCCGCGATGAAGCCACCGGCGGGGCCACCGAGAATCTTGAGGAAGTACTGATTGATGATGCCGTAGGCGCCCACCAGTGCCACCGGCAGTCCATACACCTCCTTGAGGTAGGGAATGAAATAAGTCAAACCGCAATACACGATATAGACCATGAACACGTTGAGACTCACCAGCCAGATACCCGGTACCTTGACCGCCTCCAGAAGATTCCCCAGACCGTTTCTCGGCTTGGCAATCGTCTGTTCGCTATTGCCCTTGAGCAGGAACCAGGTCAGGACTCCAGCAAGAATGTCGATGACCGAGTAGAACAGGATCGCGGACTTCAAACCCGCCGCACCCGAGCCCATGGCAATGAAGACACCCAATGCAGAGAAGGCGACCAGGGTATCGATCACGCCACGCCCGCCTTCCAGCAGACCGAACAACCGGCCTTGTTCCTTGTCGTCACCCAGGTTGCGGATGGCCTTGAGCAGTGACGGCCAAAAGATGCAGTCGGCGCAGACAGCCAGCAGGCTGAACACGATCAATAGATTGCTGAAGGACGGAAAGCTGGCCAGGTAGAGCCCCAGGCTGCCGGTACCGAGCAGGCCGACGGGAATCAGTTTGCGTGTATCGAAACGGTCGGCAAGCATGCCGCCGACGACAAAGAGCGCGGTGGCAATGATGGCATTGGCGCTGAGCAACAATCCGATTTGCGTGTGGGTCAACCCCATGAACTCTTGCATGGGCACATAGAAGGCGTCCTTGAGGTTCGCCAGTTTGTAGATGGTGCCGCCCCCGAGGATGAGAATCAGGAATCTGAGCCATTTGGCTTTGTCGTGCGTTGTCATTTTTATTCTCCAGACGAATGGGTAAAAGCGCGTGTCACTTGGCCAGGGTCAACTCGGCCAGCGTTCGGAACTCGGCCAGCAAACCGCGTACATAGGCGATCTGGTTGTTCGCCCAGCGGTGTTCGTCGGCCAGCATCCGCTCCAGCGAGAACCCGGCAGGCAACGCCGTTTCACTCATCTCCCGGTACGCGATAAACGGGTCGGCGGTTTCGTCGATCTGGCGGAATGCCGGGGCGACGTAATGGTTTTCCTGCTCGAGGATGAACGCGATGACTTGCGGGGATGAGTCGCCGAGCATGAGCAGTTCGAACAACATGCGTGCATTCGGCAGGTCGTCTTCGGCACTCCCCTGCAGCACGCCGTAATGGCCGAAGCCGTTTTGCTCGGGAACGATACGCACCCCCTTCAGATGCACCTGGCGTATGTGCGGTGCCAGGCTCCGTAACGCCTGTATCGGTTGTTCGCAGGCATTGATCATGTTGCCGAAGTCGAACAGGGCATGCAGCCGAGGGTGGTTGAGGTGGTTCAGCAGTTGTGCGATTTCTGCGCTCTTGAGTTCTTCGTGCTGCTCGAAGTCGAAGTACAGGTCATGCTCGTCAGCCTGCTGCGCGAGGTAGTGCAGGTCAGATTCGATCATGTCCATGACCCGGGAAAGCGCGCCTTCGTAGCGTGAGTAAACGCGTATATTGCGGGTCCCCAACGCCCTGGCGATGGCGATCACCTGATCGACATCGTGTTTGCGTGTGCTGCTGATCTCCAGATGTACATCCAGGCCCAGCGCATCGGCTTTTTCGGCAAAGGCCTGAAGTTGCGTGGCGGTCATCTGGCTCAGGCTGTTTTCTTCACCGTCGAGCAGGTGCAGGCTCAGGCCTTGCAACTCATGGCGATAGGCGAAGTCCAGAAGGTCGCCGGGGGTGACAAGGCCATGGGTGAGGTTGGTCAGCAGGGGATAGGCATGGGCAAACAGACGCAGTTGCCCGAGTCGGTCGAGTAACTGGCGGGCCAGCGCTTCGCTCAGTGTGGGAGGTGCCCCGGCCTTGGCAGCCTTGTGGCTGAGCAGGGCATTGAATCGGTCCTGGATCTTATTGTTCATTGGAGTCGTTCCTGGTTCAGACGCCGGGTCTGCCGGCGCAGCCTTTATCGCGCCGGCCAGGAACTCTCGATAGATCCATTACTATTTAAATGATAAGACCACTTTCCTCGTCACCAGGCGGTTCAGGCGATATACCCCAGCTCGCTCAACGCCTGGGCAAGTGCTTCGACCCGTTCTTCGGCCAGGTGCTCGGGCGTGCCGGCAAACCCGATCAGCAGTGCGGGTGGCAACTCATGCGCCAGGCAATAATCGCTCAAGGGGTAGGTGTGAATGTTGTGCCGTGCCAGGTCCTTGGCGAGGGTGTCACCATTGACTTCGGGGGGCAGCCAGGCGATCACGTGCATGCCGGCTTCCACCGGAGTGATATTGAAAAAACCTCCCAGGCGGTGCTGGAACTTTTCCACCAGTGTTGCCTGGCGAGCCTGGTAGAGGGCACGCAACCGGCGGATGTGGCCGAGGAAATGACCTTCGCGCATGAAGTCGGCGGTGACGGCCTGGAGCAGCGTGGGCGGACTGCGATCCATGACCGCGCGTATGGTGCAAAACGGTTCGACCAACGCTGGCGGTAAAATGACGTAACCCAGCCGTAGAGACGGGTAGAGCACTTTGCTGAAAGTCCCGACGTAGATCACACGGTTCCAGTGATCCATGGCATGCAGCGCGGGCAGGGGGCGGCTGCCGTAGCGCAACTCACTGTCGCAATCGTCCTCGATGATCCAGCTCTGATGACGCGCAGCCCAATCGATCAGCTCCAGTCGCCGCCCATGGCTCATGGTGATTCCCAACGGGTGCTGGCGCGACGGTGTTGTAAAGACCAGGCGTGCCTCAGGGCATTGCGCAAGACCTTGCCGGATATCGATCCCCTGCTCGTCGATAGGTAGCGGCACCAACTGGCAACCATGGGCCTGGAAAGCGATACGCGCGGCGATATGCCCGGGATCCTCCATCCACACGCTGTCTTGGGGGTTGAGCAGGAGCATGGACAGCAGATTGAAGGCTTGCTGGGCGCCGGAAACGATCACCACCTGCGCGGACGTGCACTCGATGCCACGGGCGTCAAACACGTATTCGGCAATCGCCTCGCGCAGTTCCCTCAAGCCCTGCAGTTCGCCATAGCCGAGCATGGCCTTGGTCGGCTTGTGCAAATGACGGTTCATCAACCGTTTCCAGACCTGCTGGGGAAAGGCGTCATACGTGCTGTGGCTGGGCAGGAACGAGGTCGGGCTCGCCGGATCCCAATCGGCATAGGAAATGCCGCGAAAATGGTTGCTGCGCAGCGACAGCATGGACTGGCTCAGATCGGACAGGCGCGGCGGCTCGCGTTGCTGATCAGCGTCGGCCCTGTCATTGCTGTCCCACTCGCTGCCGACGTAGGTGCCCGCACCGGTGCGTGAAGCGAGAAAACCTTCGGCAATCAGCTGATCGAACGCATTGAGGATAGTGATCCTTGATAGATCAAGTTCCTGGCTCAGGGTGCGGGTCGACGGCAGACGCACGCCGGCCTGAAGCTTTCCACCGAGAATCTGTTTGCGAATCTGCAAATACAGTTGACGGTACAGGGGAATGGAACTGGAGCGGTCCAGCTCGATACCCGACAGCAGCAAACCTGCAGGGGATTTCATGACATGCTCGTCTGGATGAAAGGTGATTCGGCCTCGAACACTGTCAGGCACCGAGGTGCGCAAGGGTAGCGACAGGCGTCGGATAAGTCATCCATCGCTGGCGCCGATCCCGGGCACACCGTTCGATCCGCTGTCATGAAATGAAAAGTCGTTGTCGTCATATGAGAAGCGATCAGCCAGCCATTGGACCTACAGTCCAGTCAGCGCAATTCGATGCAGCACGCCCATATTGCAGACTGGAGAATAAGAAAACATGGCCAAAGCCGTCCGCTTCTACGAAACCGGTGGTCCCGAAGTCCTACGCTATGAAGACGTCGAGGTGGGCGATCCCGGACCCGGTCAGGTTCGGCTGCGTCACGTAGCGGTCGGCCTGAATTATGCCGACACCTACTTTCGCAATGGCACCTACGCGATTCCGCTGGCCAACGGCATGGGTGTCGAAGCCGCTGGCGTGGTTCAGGCCGTCGGGGACGGTGTGACCAATGTGCAAGTGGGCGATCGCGTTACCTACACGGGGTTTCTCAATACGCTGGGCGCCTACAGCACCGAGCGCCTGATCCCGGCCGCGCCGTTGATCAAGCTGCCGGAAACCATCGGTTTCGAAACCGCCGCGGCCATGACCATGCGTGGCCTGACGTCCTCGTACCTGATGCGACGTATCTACGATTTCAAGGCCGGGGACAGCATTTTGCTGCATGCCGCCGCCGGTGGCGTCGGCCTGATCGTGTCGCAATGGGCCAAGCTGCTGGGCCTGACGGTCATCGGCACCGTGTCCACCGAGGTCAAGGGCGACATCGCCCGGGCGCACGGTTGCGACCATGTCATCAACTACAGCCATGAAGACGTCGCCCAGCGTGTTCGCGAATTGACGGACGGCGTCGGTGTCAACGTGGTGTTCGACAGCGTCGGCAAGAACACCTTCGCCGGTTCCCTGGATTCGCTGAAGCGTCGTGGCCTGATGGTCTGCGTGGGTACGGCCTCCGGCCCGATCCCGGCCTTTGATCCGGTGATGCTGGCGATGAAAGGCTCGCTGTTCCTGACTCGCCCGGCACTGGCCGACTACATCGCCGATCCTGCGGAAAAAGCCGCATTGGCCGGCGAGTTGTTCGATCACGTCGGCAGCGGCCGGATCAAGATCGAGATCAACCAGCACTATGCTTTGCAGGATGCCGTGCAGGCCCATCGTGACCTGGAATCGCGCAAGACCACCGGCTCGTCGATTTTCGTCATTTAAGGGAGCAGCCTGCCGTGAAAGTCGAACAATTGACCTGCCACATCGGCGCGGAACTGATCGGCGTCAACCTGGCCGATGCCATTCATGACGATGGTCTGTTTGCCGAGATACGTGCGCAGTTGCTCACCCATCGCGTGGTGTTCCTGCGCGACCAGGACATCAGTCGCGCCGAGCACGTGGCGTTTGCCCGGCGCTTCGGCGAGCTGGAGGACCATCCGGTGGCCGGCAGCGACCCGGATCATCCCGGCCTGGTGCAAATCTACAAGAAGCCGGACCAGCCGATGGACCGCTACGAAAACGCCTGGCACACCGACGCCACCTGGCGCGAGGCGCCGCCGATGGGGTGCGTGCTGCGCTGCGTGGAATGCCCACCGGTCGGCGGCGACACCATGTGGGCGAACATGGTTGAAGCCTATGAACATTTGCCTGAAGACGTGAAGGCGAAGATCGCTGATCTGCGCGCCCGGCACAGCATTGAGGCGAGCTTCGGCGCGGCGATGCCGATCGAAAAGCGCCTGGCACTCAAGGCCATGTACCCGGATGCCGAACACCCGGTGGTGCGCACGCACCCGGAAACCGGCGAGAAGGTACTGTTCGTCAACGCCTTCACCACCCACTTCAGCAACTACCACACCCCCGAGCGTGTGCGCTTTGGCCAGGACGCGAACCCGGGCGCCAGTGAGTTGCTGCGCTACCTGATCAGCCAGGCCTACATTCCCGAGTACCAGGTGCGCTGGCGGTGGAAGCCCAACAGCATCGCCATCTGGGACAACCGCAGCACCCAGCACTACGCCGTCATGGATTACCCGTCGTGTCATCGCAAGATGGAGCGCGCCGGGATTATCGGCGACAAGACGTACTGATCGACCACCTCTGCATTCGCACTCGTAACTGCGCCCACCGGGCAGGCTCCCGGCTGGGCGGAAAACCATAAGAACAGGAGTAACTCATGCAATTCTTCGACGATTCCCTACACCCGGAAAACATGGAAAAGGTGGTCATCACCGTGGCCCCGTACGGCCCTGAATGGATGCCGGAAGACTTTCCTGAAGACATTCCGCTGACCATGGATGAGCAGGTGCAGAAGGCGGTCGATTGCTACGAAGCCGGTGCAACCGTCCTGCACCTGCACGTACGTGAACTGGATGGCAAGGGTTCCAAGCGCCTGTCCAAGTTCAACGAGCTGATCGCCGGTGTGCGTGAAGCCGTGCCGGACATGATCATCCAGGTCGGCGGTTCGATTTCCTTCGCCCCGGAAAGCGATGGCGAGGCGGCCAAATGGTTGTCCGACGATACCCGTCACATGCTGGCCGAGCTGACGCCAAAACCGGATCAGGTCACGGTGGCGATCAACACCACCCAGATGAACATCATGGAGTTGCTCTATCCGGAGTACCTGGAAGGCACCTCCCTGGCCAATCCGGCCTATCAGGCGGCCTACAGCGAGATGACCGTACCGGCCGGGCCGGCGTGGGTCACCGAGCACCTCAAGCGCCTGATGGACAATGGCATTCAGCCGCATTTCCAGCTGACCGGCATGCACGCCATGGAAACCCTGGAGCGCATGGTGCGCAAGGGCCTGTACATGGGGCCGTTGAACCTGACCTGGATTGGCATCGGCGGTGGTTTCGATGGCCCGAACCCGTTCAACTTCTTCAACTTCATCCATCGCGCACCGGACGGCTGCACCCTGACCGCGGAATCGCTGCTCAAGAACGTGCTGCCGTTCAACACCATGGCGCTGGCCATGGGCATGCACCCGCGCGTGGGCATTGAAGACACTATCATTGATCACAAGGGCAAGCGCTTCAGCTCGGTGCAGCAGATCGAACAAACCGTGCGGGTCGCCCACGAACTGGGGCGCGAAATTGCCTCCGGCAAAGAGGCCCGGGAGATCTACCGGATCGGTGTGCAGTATCAGAGCATCGAAGAAACCCTGCTGGCCAACGGTATGTCGCCCAACCGCAAGGCCGGGCAAAAAGGTGTGCCGCAGCGCGGCTGACCGACAGCCGGGGCGGGAGGTCGATGGCCTCTCGCTCGCTGCACCGCATCACGCTCGATAACAACAAAAACAAAGTTTCGAGGAGGCTGCATGGCCTTTCACCCAATCGCCGCCGACGATGACGACGGTACCGTCAGCGTTTCGCGCCAATACGCCTGGATCGTCTTTGCCCTGACGTTCGGCCTGTTGATTTCCGATTACATGTCGCGCCAGGTGCTGAACGCGGTGTTCCCGATGCTCAAGGGCGAATGGGCACTGAGCGACGGCCAGCTCGGCCTGCTCAGTGGCATCGTGGCCTTGATGGTCGGGCTGCTGACGTTTCCGCTGTCGCTGTTGGCCGACCGTTTCGGCCGGGTCAAGAGCCTGGCGTTGATGGCGCTGTTGTGGAGCCTTGCAACGCTGGGCTGCGCACTGGCGCAGGACTACCAGCAGATGTTCATCGCCCGGTTCATGGTGGGCGTCGGCGAAGCGGCCTACGGCAGCGTCGGCATCGCGGTGGTGATTTCAGTCTTTCCCAAGCACATGCGCGCCACCCTGGCCAGTGCCTTCATGGCCGGCGGCATGTTCGGCTCGGTGCTGGGCATGGCCCTGGGCGGGGCTATCGCCGCGAAGCTGGGCTGGCGCTGGTCGTTCGCCGGCATGGCGCTGTTCGGCCTGCTGCTGGCGGTGCTGTATCCGCTCATCGTCAAGGAAGCACGCATTGCTCCGCAACGCGCTGCACAGGCACTGAACAAGGCTGCGGCCAAGGTCAGTCAGCCGTTGCGCACGCTGTTTTCCAGTCGCTCGGTGATCGCCACCTACGTTGGCAGCGGCCTGCAGCTGTTCGTCGCCGGCACCGTGATTGTGTGGATGCCCAGTTACCTGAACCGTTACTACCAGATGGGCACGGACAAAGCCGGCGGCATGGCGGCGGTCATCGTGCTGTGCAGCGGTGCCGGGATGATTCTGTGCGGCATGCTCAGCGACCGTCTGTGTCGTCACTCGCCCCAGCGCAAGGTCGCCCTGGCCATCGCGTTCTGCCTGGGCAGTTGCCTGTTGCTGTCGGCGGCGTTCGCCCTGCCGGCAGGCCCCGCGCAACTGGCGCTGATCTGCCTGGGGATGCTGATCGCCGCTGGCACCACCGGGCCCGCCGGGGCAATGGTTGCCAATCTGACCCACTACTCGGTCCATGGCACCGCGTTCGCCACGCTGACCCTGGCCAACAACATGCTCGGCCTGGCGCCGGGGCCGTTCATCACCGGCAAGGTGTCGGACCTGATCGGCTTGCAGGCTGCCTTCCAGTTTGTGCCGCTGGTCAGCCTCGCGGCCGCGGCGGTGTTCTTTTATGCCAAGTGTCATTACCACCGGGACATCGCCCGGCTCAGGGGTGAGCGGGTGTCCGAGTCGGTGGGCGAATCCGTGTTAGAGGTGAAGTTGTGAGTGGTCGTCTGCGTATTGATGTGTTCTTCGATTTTATCTGTCCCTGGTGCCTGATCGGCAAGCGCCAACTGGAGCGCGCGCAGGAACTGTTGCGCGCCCGACAACCGGAGGTGGAATTCACCACGGTATGGCACGGCGTGCAGCTGTTGCCACAACTGTCGGTACAAGGTGAACCCTTCGACGCGTTTTACCGCAAGCGTCTGGGCAGTGCTGAAAAGGTGCAGTTGCGCCAATCCCAAGTACAACAGGCCGCGCTGGCGGTGGGGGAGGCCATCGATTTCAGGCGCATTGCCACGATGCCCAACACCGCCGATGCCCATCGCCTGCTGGAGCGGGTCAGCGTGCTGGGTAATTCCAGGCAGCGCGATGCCTTGCTCGATCGTCTGTTCGCCGCGTATTTCCATCACGGCGAGGATCTGGGCAACCGCGAGACGTTGATCGCCATCGCCCAGTCGTGCGGTTTTGAGGCCGGCTTCGTGGCTGACTGTCTGTACGGCAACGGCGAGCCTTTTGTCGGCAACCCCGGGGCTGTCGGCGGCGTGCCCTGTTTCCAGTTTGACCGGCGCGTGACGGTGGTGGGCGCACAGCCCCCCGAAGCGCTGTTTGGCGTCATGTACGAAGCCTTGCTCGAACGGGCCGGCGAGCGACAACCCTCATGAACCTGCGAGTCCATGTGCCTGCCGGAAAACTCCCGCAGGTCGGGGGCCGTGCGCTCTTCGAATTCGATGACAAGAGCATCGCGCTGTTCAACATCGACGGTGAGTTGTTCGCCATCGATGACGGTTGCCCGCACCAGGGCGCCTCGTTGTGTGGCGGTCGCCTCGACGGTCGGGTGATTCAATGCTGTGCCCATGGCCTGCGTTTCGATCTGGCCAGTGGCTACTTGCTCAACTCCAACAAGCTCAAGGTCGCCAACTACCCGGTCGAGGTAGTCGACGGCCAGGCATTCATTGTCATCGTCACCGAGGAGGCCGCGCCATGAGCGCCATCGCTCTGACCCGCATCCACAGCCGTACGCGCGAACTGGCGCCGGGGTTCATCGTCAGCCTGATTGTCGCGGCGGCGGCGACCTTTCTGTCGGAGCACTACGGTGCGCCGGTCATGTTGTTTGCCCTGTTGCTCGGCATGGCGCTGAACTTCCTCGCCGGCGAAGGCACCTGCAAGGCCGGCATCGAGTTCACCGCACGCACCGTATTACGCATCGGCGTAGCGCTGCTGGGCATGCGCATCACCCTCGAACAGATCGCCGCACTGGGCTGGAAACCCTTTGCGCTGGTGGTGATTCTGGTGGTGGTGACCATCGGCGTTTCGGTGGTGGCGGCCAAGGCGCTGGGCTTCCAGCGACTGTTCGGCATGCTCACCGGTGGCGCCACCGCGATCTGCGGTGCCTCGGCGGCATTGGCGCTGGCCGCGGCCTTGCCGAACCACCCGCAGAAGGAACGCGCCACCTTGTTCACGGTGATCGGGGTCTCGGCGCTGTCGACCCTGGCGATGATCCTGTACCCGATGATTGCCAACTGGCTGTCGTTGTCGCCCCAGGTGGCCGGGGTATTCCTGGGGGCGACCATCCATGATGTCGCCCAGGTGGTCGGCGCCGGATACAGCCTGTCGACCGAGACCGGCGACACGGCCACGGTGGTCAAGCTGATGCGGGTCGCGATGCTGCTGCCGGTGATCGTTTGTGCCGCGATGGTCACGCGTATGCAGGGCGCCGATCCCACCGGCAAACGGCCGCCGCTGCTGCCGTGGTTTGCGGTCGGCTTTTTGCTGCTGGCCTGCCTCAACAGCACCGGCTGGGTGGCCCCTGTGGTGCAGGGCTCGGTCAATGAACTGTCACGCTGGTGCCTGGTGGTGTCCATCAGCGCCCTGGGCATGAAAACCCAGCTCAAGGAACTGGCGGCAGTGGGCATCAAGCCGATCCTGCTGATGGTCGGGGAAACCGTATTCCTCGTGGTTCTTGTGCTGCTGTTGCTGCACTGGGGGATGTAACTCCGTACCGTTTTACTCGCGGCGCTGCATTGCGCTCACTCCGGCGCAGTGCGGCACTCCACCGGCGTTAAAAACACCGGTTTTTTTGCGGTGACCGTACCAGCGGTCGCCGTTTTTTTTTGGCTCCCGATGACCCCCTGTGGGAGCGAGCCTGCTCGCGAAGGCTATGTTTCAGGCGACCGGGGTTTTGGATGGTGTACATATCCGTTTCTTCGGTAACGGCGGCTGGCGGTTTCGCCCTTACGGCGACTTACTTTTTTTTCAAACGCCAAAAAAAAGATAAGC
>NZ_JBSVWS010000144.1:0-16029 GCF_054071155.1 Pseudomonas sp. SDO5532_S415
GATGGTCGTCAACGATAACGCTGACAGCCTGACATCACTCGGTGCCCTGTTGTCCATCGCGAGCAATCTCGCTCCTACAGGTTTTTTGCAAACTAAACGTGCAGGGCTAGTTTATGAAGTGCAAGTAAGCGCCTCATGGCTATTGAGCGGTGATAAGAGGCTTCAATAATTAAGTCGCTTATATGTCGACTGTCTGCTCTTGTTGAATCAGCAATTACTTTGCCAATCCGAATGGTGGCGCGGAATGAGGAGTCGACGGCCTGTCAGTCTTTGTTTGTGGGGGGGTGTCCCCAATGCCGGGGGAGTTTTACCCCGAAGTTGCGTAAGCGCAGAGCAGCTAACTTAGCGGCAATAAAAATTGTAAAAAAATACTGCTGAAATTATTTGTTACGACTAAAGTGCAATCAAGCGTCGCCGAAGAGCGACGCGTCAATACTTATCAGCCAACGATTAGCGAGCACTTCGCCAGTCTAGTCATGCCCTGCTTCCAGCAACTTAAGTTAGAGATTGCTGCGAGCACTGGCAGCAAGGTTTCTGGCCATGAGTCCATCTCGCAACGGGTTATCCGGAGCCTGGCAACTCCGTTCTGAATCGGGAGTGTCATCATGGTCAAAAATCTACACATCCTGCGCAGCCTCCCTCTGGTCTGTGCGCTCATCGGTTGCCTGTCAGTGAACCCGGTTTTCGCTGCTGACCCCGAAGAGGTTGAGCCGCCCATACCGGAAGTACCGAGCCTGCAATCGTTGCGCGGCATGACGCCACCCGATCCATCCGGCACCGAGGGCGGGCGCAAGGTCGATCTGATGACCGACTACGTACTCAACCGCTCGGCGGCGATCCTGCTGGGCAAGGCCCTGTTCTGGGACATGGAGGTCGGCAGCGACAGCACCACCGCTTGTGCATCCTGCCACTACCACGCCGGGGTCGATCACCGGACCACCAACCAGATCAACCCGGGCCAGGCGCACACCAACGCCAACGTCGCTTCGATTTTCAACAAACCGTTCACGGCATCCGACATTCCCGGCGACGTGCCCTCCTACACCACCCGATCCGGCGGCAAGGGCGGGCCGAATTATCCGTTGAAGAAAACCGATTTCCCGACCCATGTGCTGGCGAACCCGCTGGATCGCAACTCTGCGATCCTCTATTCGACCGACGATGTGATCGGCTCACAGGGTGTGTTTGACGCCAACTTCGTCAAACCGAATCAGCCGCGCTTCGACAAGTGCACACAGCAGCCGGACAGCATCTTCCAGGTCGGCGGCATCAATGTGCGACGCAGCACCGGGCGCAATGCGCCGTCAGTGATCAACGCCGCGTTCAACGTGCGCAATTTCTGGGACGGCCGGGCCAATAACGTGTTCAACGGTTTTTCACCATTTGGCAACCGCGACCCCGACGCCGGGATCTACGTGACCAAGGACAGCAGCGGTGTGGCGCTCAAAGTGCGGCTGGCGCTCAACGATGCTTCTGCCGCTTCGCAGGCGGTAGGCCCGCCCGGCAGTGCCGTGGAAATGTCCTGCGGCGGGCGCACCTTTGCCGACATTGGCCGGCGCATGCTCGATACGCTGATGCTCAAGCAGCAACGCATCTCGTCCACCGATTCTGTGCTGGGCCCGGTTTCCGGCGCTCGCCGCCCGACCTACCGTGAACTGATCAAGAACGCTTTCCAGCCACGCCTGTGGAATGCCACGCAGCAGGTGTTGGTGGGTGGTGCGCCCTACACCCAGATGGAGGCTAACTTTCCGCTGTTCTTCGGTCTGGCGATCCAGATGTATGAAGCCACACTGGTGTCGGACCAGGCGCCGCTGGACGCCTGGCTGCAGGGCGATCACACGGCCATGAACGAGCAGCAGGTGCAGGGTATGAATCTGTTCCTGGGCAAGGGCAAGTGCGTCAACTGCCATGGCGGTGCGGAACTGACCAACGCCGCCAGCCGCTTGCAATTCCATCCCCGTGAGCGCATCGAGCGCATGGTCATGGCGGACGGCCTGACTACGCTCTACGACAACGGTTTCTACAACACCGGCGTGCGGCCAACCTCGGAAGACCTCGCACTCGGCGGCGCCGATGCCTGGGGCAATCCGCTGTCCTTCACCCGTCAATACAACACGCTGCTGCAAGGCGGGAAGATTCCTGACTCGCTGGCTGTCGATGTCTGCACCTTTGAAGCACCGTTGAGCGCAGCGATTCCCTGCGATGCGACGCTTGCGCCAAACGTTGGTTTCCGCGATGCGGTCGACGGCGCCTTCAAGACACCGACGCTGCGCAACATCGCGCTGACCGGGCCGTATTTCCACAACGGCAGTCGCTCGACGCTCAAACAAGTCATGGAGTTCTACAACCGTGGCGGCGACCGCCGTGGCGAAGACGCGAGCAACACCAGTGGATTCGAGCACCCGGCGGTCAATCAGCACAACGGCTCGAACCTCGATCCGGACATGACCAACCTGAACCTGACCCCCGATGAAGTGGATGCCGTGGTCAAATTCATGGAGGTCGGCTTGACCGACCCGCGGGTCGCGTGGGAACGGGCACCCTTCGATCATCCCTCGCTGGTGTTGCCTCAGGGTCATGTGGGTGATGAAAACGCCGTGACGCAAAAACCGGTCAGTCCGAAGATCACCACCCGCCAGGCAATGGACGCCAACATCCAGCTCAAACCGATCGGTGCTGAAGGTCGCCGACCTGAAGAAGGGCCGTTGCAACCCTTCAACAACGATATTTGATTGGAAAAATCCCGCCGCAACTTAGCCACCGACCTTGTTGAAGGGGGCGGTGGCTGGTGTTGCATACGGTTACGCATTGCCGAAAAAAACCTCGTCCACTTGCTCAGTAAGTCTGGGCTTCTGCCGTTAACAATGATGGCCATGTGACCTTGGTCAGAATGTGTGTGCTTATTGGCCTGCATTGCAGGCACAATGCCATCAAATTGCTATGACGGTCGGAGCTTTACCCTTGCCGCGTTCTTCCGCTGTACGTTTCAGTCATTTCCTGCTGTCGTTGCTGCTGTTGCTGGCGGGGCTTGCGGCTGCGTACGTCAAGGACCTGAACGTCTTCTTCACCTCGCTGTTCAACGTACTGCCGACCTTGGTGCTGCTGCTTGGCGGTGCTTATTGCGCGGTTTACCGACGTCAACGTGAACTGTTTCTGATGGTCACGGTGTACATCGCCTACTTCCTGCTCGACACCCAGACTGACTATTACCGCGACAACGGCAAAGTGCGCGAAGACGCTGCGGTGGTCTTTCATTTGTGCTGCCTGTTGCTGCCGTTGCTGTTTGGCGTATTCGCTGCGTGGCAGGAGCGAACGCACCTGTTCCAGGACATGGTGGCGCGTTTCGCCGTGTTGCTGGCGGTGGGCAGCGTGGCGTTGGGGCTGGAGCAGAGCTATCCACAAGCGTTGCTGATGTGGCTGTCGGAGATTCGCTGGCCGGCCTTGCACGGCGCCTGGATGAGCCTGATCCAGCTGTCGTACCCGGTGTTCATCGCGTCGTTCGTGCTGCTGGCCTGGCAGTACTGGCGCAACCCGAGACCGCTCCACGCCGCACAACTGGTGGGCTTGCTCGGGCTGTTCTGGATGTTGCCGAAAACTTTCATTCTGCCGTTCACCCTGAACATCATGTGCAGCCAGGTGATGTTGATGATCGCCGCCGCCGTCGCCCATGAGGCTTATCAAATGGCCTTCCGCGACGAGCTGACCGGGCTGCCGGGCCGCCGCGCACTGAACGAACGCATGCAGCGTCTGGGACGCAACTACGTGCTGGCGATGAGCGATGTCGACCACTTCAAGAAATTCAACGACACCCACGGCCACGATGTCGGTGACCAGGTGTTGCGACTGGTGGCCAGCAAACTGTCCAAAATCGGTGGCGGCGGTAAGGCGTATCGCTACGGTGGTGAAGAATTCGCCCTGGTGTTTGCAGGCAAGACTCTCGAAGAGTGCATGCCGCATCTGGAAGTGATCCGAGAATCCATCGCCACCTACAACATTCATCTGCGCAATCAGGACAGCCGTCCGCAGGATGATAATCAGGGGCGCCAGCGTCGCTCCGGTTCTGCCGCTTCGAGCGTGTCGGTCACCGTCAGCATCGGCGTCGCCGAACGAGTTGAGCAACGCACCCCCGAAGAAGTGCTCAAATCCGCCGACCAGGCGCTCTACAGCGCCAAGGGCGCCGGGCGTAACTGCGTGATGGCATTCGGGCAGAACCGCCGTGGCGCCGTGCGCATGGACGCCGCTACGGTTGAGTGATGATGGCGCATTCAGCGTCTGGACTGTGATTGTGAGGCATGGTTGCCGGCAGTAGGTTGAACACATCTGCCGCCGGAGAAATGACCATGCCCGAGTACAAAGCTCCCCTGCGCGACATGCGCTTTCTGATCGACCACGTCTTCGACTTTCACAGCAACTACGCGGCGCTGGGCGCCAATGACGCCAGCCCGGACATGATCAATGCGATCCTTGAGGAAGGCGCGAAATTCTGTGAGAACGTGCTGTCGCCCCTCAATCGCAGCGGCGACGAAGAGGGCTGCCATTTCGACAATGGCGTGGTGACGACGCCCAAAGGTTTCAAGCAGGCTTTCGCACAATATGTGGAAGGTGGCTGGCATGGCCTGGCGGCCGATCCGGCCTACGGCGGCCAGGGTTTACCCAGCTCTCTGGGGCTGGTCATCAGCGAAATGGTGGCTTCCAGCAATACGTCGTGGGGCATGTACCCCGGCCTGACCCATGGCGCCATGTCGGCGATCCACGCCCACGGCACCGAAGAGCAGAAACAGACCTATCTGAGCAAACTCACCGCCGGCCAGTGGACCGGCACCATGTGCCTGACCGAAGCCCATTGCGGCACCGACTTGGGCATTATCAAGACCCGCGCCGTACCCCAGGCCGACGGCAGCTATGCCATCTCCGGCAGCAAGATTTTCATCTCTGCCGGTGAACATGACATGAGCGACAACATCATTCACCTGGTGCTGGCGAAACTGCCGGATGCACCGGCCGGGACCAAAGGCATTTCGCTGTTTATCGTGCCCAAGTTCCTGCCTGATGCCGCGGGTGAAGCAGGAGAGCGCAATGGTGTGTCTTGCGGCTCCATCGAACACAAAATGGGCATCAAGGCTTCGGCCACTTGCGTACTGAATTTCGACGAGGCCAAGGGCTTTTTGATCGGTGAAGCGAACAAGGGCCTGAACTGCATGTTCACCATGATGAACCACGCACGGCTGGGCACCGGCATGCAGGGCTTGTGTCTGGGCGAGGCGAGCTTTCAAGGCGCGATCAGGTACGCCAATGAGCGTTTGCAGATGCGTGCGTTGACCGGTCCTAAAGCCCCGGAAAAAACGGCCGACCCGATCATCGTGCATCCCGATGTACGCCGGATGTTGCTGACCATGAAGGCCTTCAACGAAGGCAACCGTGCACTGACCTACTTCACTGCGCAGTTGCTGGACGCCGCGCACCTGGGTGCGGATGAAACGGCGCGTCAGGATGCCGAAGACCTGCTGGCGTTCCTGACGCCGATCTGCAAGGCCTTCATGACCGAAACCGGCCTGGAAGTGACCAACCACGGCATGCAGGTGTTTGGTGGTCATGGCTTTATCCGCGAGTGGGGGATGGAGCAACTGGTGCGCGATTGCCGCATCGCACCGATCTACGAAGGCACCAACGGCATCCAGGCGCTGGATCTGCTTGGGCGCAAAGTCCTCGGCAGCCAGGGCAAACTGCTGCGTGGCTTCACCAAAATCGTTCACAAGTTTTGCGCGGCGAACGCCGGGCATCCGCAATTGGCCAGCTATGTGGCTCAGCTCAATGAGCTGAACCAGCAATGGGGTGAGTTGACGACCCAGGTGGGCATGGCGGCGATGAAAAACCCGGATGAAGTGGGTGCCGCGTCGGTGGATTACCTGATGTACAGCGGCTACATCGTCCTCGGCTACCTGTGGTTGCGTATGGCGTTGGTGGCGCAGGCACAGCTTGAAACGGGGGAAGGCGATGCCGATTTCTGCCGGGCGAAACTGGCGACCAGCGAGTTTTACTTCAAGCGATTGTTGCCGCGTACCGCCGCTCATCGGGCGGCGATCGAGGCGGGGAGTGACTGCCTGATGCAGCTGCCGGCGGAGTTGTTTGCGCTCTGACGCCAGCCTTTTGTAGGAGCGAGCTCGCTCGCGATGGTCGTGAACGATAACGTGTGAAACCTGACACCCAATGGCGCCCTCAGGTTTTTCGCGAGCAAGCTCGCTCCTACAGTTTCATCTTTTCATTCCTCGCACACGGCGATGACCAAAAATTACAAAACGGTCATGTGCTGACCCTATGTGTCGCAAAAGTTGTTGGGTTACACTCGGACCCATTCAAAACACTATTCCTGTGAATCACCAGTATTAGATCTTGCGAGGTTTGCCATGGCTGACTACAAAGCGCCCCTGCGCGATATGCGCTTCGTCCTCAATGAAGTATTCGAGGTCGCCAAACTTTGGGCCGAGTTGCCGGCGCTGGCCGATACCGTTGACGTTGAAACGGTCGAAGCCATTCTCGAAGAAGCCGGCAAGGTCACCAGCAAAAGCATCGCACCCCTGAGCCGCGCGGCTGATGAAGAAGGTTGCCACTGGGCGGACGGTGCTGTCACCACCCCGGCCGGTTTCCCACAGGCCTATCAGACTTACGCTGAAGGCGGTTGGGTCGGCGTGGGCGGTGATCCGTCCTACGGCGGCATGGGCATGCCCAAGGCGGTTTCGGCCCAGGTCGAAGAGATGGTCAACTCCGCCAGCCTGTCGTTCGGCCTGTACCCGATGTTGACTGCCGGTGCTTGCCTATCGATCAATGCCCACGCCAGCGAAGAACTGAAAGCCGCCTATCTTCCGAACATGTACGCCGGGGTCTGGGCAGGCTCCATGTGCCTGACCGAGCCGCATGCCGGCACCGACCTGGGGATCATCCGCACCAAGGCCGAACCTCAGGCCGACGGTTCCTACAAGGTCAGCGGCACCAAGATCTTCATCACTGGCGGCGAGCACGACCTCACCGAAAACATCATCCATCTGGTGCTGGCCAAGCTGCCGGACGCGCCGGCGGGGCCGAAAGGCATTTCGCTGTTCCTGGTGCCCAAATTCCTGGTCAATTCCGACGGCAGCCTGGGCGCGCGCAACCCGGCGAATTGCGGTTCGATCGAACACAAGATGGGCATCCAGGCGTCCGCGACCTGCGTGATGAACTTCGACGAAGCCGTGGGTTATCTGGTCGGTGAGCCGAACAAAGGTTTGGCGGCGATGTTCACCATGATGAACTACGAACGCCTGGGCGTTGGCATCCAGGGCCTGGCCAGCGGCGAGCGCTCCTACCAGAACGCCGTCGAATATGCCCGTGACCGCCTGCAAAGCCGTTCGCCGACCGGCGCGCAGAACAAGGACAAGGTGGCCGACCCGATCATCGTCCACCCGGACGTGCGTCGCATGTTGCTGACCATGAAAGCCTCGAACGAAGGCGGCCGTGCTTTCTCGACCTACGTGGCGATGCAACTGGACACCGCCAAGTTCAGCGAAGACGCCACCACGCGCAAACGCGCGGAAGACCTGGTGGCGCTGCTGACCCCGGTGGCCAAGGCGTTCCTGACCGATCTCGGCCTGGAAACCACCGTGCACGGCCAGCAGGTGTTCGGCGGCCACGGCTACATCCGCGAATGGGGCCAGGAGCAATTGGTGCGCGACGTGCGTATCACCCAGATCTACGAAGGCACCAATGGCATTCAGGCGCTGGATCTGGTGGGGCGCAAGGTCGTCGGCAGCGGCGGCGCGTTCTACAAGCTGTTCGCCGACGAGATTCGTCACTTCACCGCGACCGCCAGCACTGATCTGACGGAGTTCACCAAACCGTTGAACGACGCCGTGACCACTCTTGACGAACTGACGGCCTGGTTGCTGGATCGTGCGAAAGCCAATCCGAACGAAATCGGCGCGGCGTCGGTCGAGTACCTGCAAACCTTCGGTTACGTGGCCTACGCTTACATGTGGGCCTTGATGGCCAAGGCAGCTTTCGGCAAGGAAGCGCAGGACGATTTCTATGCGAGCAAACTGGGCACGGCGCGGTTTTATTTTGCCCGCCTGTTGCCGCGGATCCACTCGTTGAGCGCCTCGGTGAAAGCCGGCAGCGAGTCGCTGTTTCTGCTGGAGGCGGCACAGTTCTGACAATGTAACGTCATGTAAGCATTCTCTTACATGACGTGCTGCTTTTCTCCCATAGAAGCAGATTGGATCCACAGCTAATCTACTTCTCATGGACGTCGCGCAGGAAGCGCAAAGCAACAACACGGACACGTAGGATTCTGCCAGGACGGCGGAGTGAAATGGATGTCAGGGAAACAGTCTGCAAAGCCCCGCTTCGGCGGGGTTTTCTTATGCCTGCGAAAAAGTATTCAGCTCAGGCCATCCCGTTCATCCGGCCGACTCATCACCTCTTCAAGCAATGTCCGCAGCAACGCCAGCGAGGCCTGTTGCCGTTGCACATCGCGACACACCAATCCGACTTTCAGTGGCACCCGTGGTTCGCTCAGGGGTTTCCACAGCAAATCCTTATTGCCATGCGCCTTTTGTGAACGCCCCGGCAGCACAGTCGCCAACCGCGTGTGCGGCAGGCTGTCGAGAATCCCGGCCATGTTGTTCAGTTCGGCTTGCACCTGTGGCCGACGCCCCAGATTTGCCAATTGCGCCTGCCAGATTTGCCGCACCTGAAACTCTTCACCCAGGAGCAGCATGGGCAATTCGGCAGCCTGGCTCATGGACACTTTCTTGAATTCCCGCAATGGATGCTCAGCCGGGATCACAAGGGTCAGTTCATCTTCGTACAACATCACGCCATGCAGCCCCGGTTGGCGGGGCGGCAAGTAGCTGATGCCGATATCCAGTGAGCCATTGAGCAGTCGTCGCTCGATTTCCAGGCCCGTGAGTTCATAGATCTGCACCACCAGATGCGGTTGCTCCCTGCGTACCCGTTCAAGCATCTGCGGCACCAGGCTGGTATGCACGGTCTGCAAGACACCGATGGCCAGCGTACGCAGCGCTTGCCCCTTGAAATTGCCTAACGCCTCGCGTGCCCGTTGCAGACCGTCGAGCAAGGGCAGGGCGTGGTTGTACAGCGTGTGGGCCGCGAGCGTCGGCAGCAGGCGTTTGCTGCTGCGTTCGAACAGACTCACATCGAGGATCTGTTCGAGGTGGCGGATCTGCTGGGACAGCGCCGGTTGGGAGATGGACAGTCGCTCGGCGGCCCGGCCCACATGGCCTTCTTCATAGACCGCGACGAAATAACGCAGTTGCTTGAAATCCATAAGTAATACTTATCGAAAATACTGGGAAATCGAAATGGCTCAACGCCTTGTCTGAGCCTAGTCTACCGATATTCACAAGGCTTACAGGGCCACAGAACACGATGAATACCGTTTGCTTCGATGGTGTTTACATAGGTAATGCAAAAAACCTCAAACGAGGGTTGAACAAATGAATTTGTTCAGCCTGCGCCGTCATTCGCCGAGTCTTGATGATCTGGTGACGAACGCTTCTTTCCCGTCCAGTGGCGACAACCTTTCCAGTGAGTGTCTGATGCCCAGTGTCGAGCGGCCGCAGCAGGTTTTTGTGCGCGGCCAGGGCTCATGGCTGTGGGACAGCGATGACCGCGCCTATCTGGATTTTTCCCAGGGGGGCGGGGCCAACAGCCTCGGTCACAGCCCCAAGGCGTTGGTCAACGCGATAACGGCGCAGGCTCAGACACTGATCAATCCCGGTTTCGGCTTGCACAATCGCGGCAGGCTCAACCTCGCCGAGCGCTTGTGCACCAGCACCGGCAGCGACCAGGCGTATTTGCTCAACACCGGCAGCGAAGCCTGTGAAGCAGCGATCAAACTGGCGCGCAAATGGGGCCAACAGCACCGTGGTGGTGCCTCGCGAATCATCGTTGCCAACAAGGGTTGTCATGGCCGTAGTTTGGGGACGATTCCGGCGTCGGACAGTTCGACGCTGATCAACCGATTCGAGCCGCAGCTTCCGGGCTTCAACCATGTGCGGTTCAATGATCTTCCGGCGCTGCACGCGGCCGTGGACGAGCAGACGGTGGCGATCATGCTCGAGCCGATCCAGAGCGAGGCCGGGGTGATTCCGGCCACGGCGCATTACCTCAAAGGCGTCGAGCGACTGTGCCGTGAACTTGGCATCCTGCTGATCCTCGACGAAGTGCAAACCGGCATGGGTCGCTGCGCCACCTTGCTCGCCGAACAAGCCTACGGCGTCCGGGCCGATATCGTGGTGCTTGGCAAAGGGCTGGGTGGTGGCGTGCCCCTGGCGGCCTTGCTGGCGCGGGGCAAGGCCTGCTGCTTTGACACCGGTGAACTGAGCGGCACCCATCATGGCAATGCGCTGATGACCGCGGCGGGCCTGGCCGTACTCGACAGCGTGCAGGACAAAGGGTTTCTCGAGCATGTCGGGGAAACCGGCCAGCACCTGCGCGAAGGCCTGCAGCGTTTGTCCCATCGTTATGGTCACGGCGAATTGCGCGGCCAAGGGCTGCTCTGGGGCCTGACCCTATCAGACGATTGCGCCGACGACGTGGTCAAAGCGGCGTTGTACGAAGGCTTGCTGCTCGATGCGCCACAACCGGACTGCCTGCGCTTTACCCCTGCGTTGACTGTCAGCAAAGCCAACATCGACGAAATGCTGCTGCGCCTGGCCCGCGCCTTCTCCCGAGTACGCACCGCACAAGTGCAGTGCCGCAAAGGGATTGCCGTCTGACGCAGAAGCATCCCGCACGAATTCCCGAACCGTCTCGCGGTATAACGCGCGCCCCACGCCTGATTTTTTTGGCGTGGGGCGTTTTTTTGTGGCCGGGTTTTGCCAAAGGCAATCTCGGCTTGAGCTATGACTGGATCAATGGCTTTTTAGAGGGCGTCGGCAAGGAGTGCCGATGCCAGCGAAACAATATTGTTGTGGCGTTGGCTTTGAATTCTATACCACTGGGTGGTATGTTTTTAGGAAGGGATGCCAATGTCACCAAGGCTGTTCAAGACAAAACGTTTTGCGATGCAGGCCGCGAAGGCCTGGATCGGTGATGACGAGCTTCGGGAGGCATTCACCGAAATGCTCAAAGGGCAGGCGATTAATCTCGGTGGCGGGGTCTGGAAGAAGCGTTTGAATGCCAATCGGCATCGGTCGATTCTTTTGGCAAAGGGTAACCGTTACTGGGTTATCAGTTTCTCTATGCGAAGAAGGATCAGAGCAACATCACTCTGAAGCACGTGGCCGACTTACGTGAATTAGCCAAGACATACGGAGGGTTGACCGAGATCGAAATCCAGCGCTTGCTGGATATCAAGGAGTTTATGGAGATACCTCATGGGTAAAAAATACAAAAGTGAAATAGCGGAGTCGATCCACGAATCGGCCAGTGCCCTGTATGCCATTGGTGCAATCAGCAAGGCGACCATGCGTGAATTCGATGAGTCATGTCTCGCTACAGTGCCAGAGGCAATCCCGGCAGAGCAGATCAAAGCATTGCGCGAGCGCAACAATGTCAGCCAGCCGGTCTTCGCGCGTTACCTGAACACCAGCGCTTCCACGGTCAAGCAATGGGAAGCAGGAGATAAACACCCCAGCGGTATGGCGCTGAAGCTGCTGAGCATCGTTCAGAAACACGGTCTGGAGATACTCGCGTGAATAGTCGGGCTGAACCCTGACCAACGGCACAGGTCGATTGCATGTATGGTTCGCATGAACCGACTTCAATCAGGAGCTGAACCCATGGATTTTATTCGCATCATCATCGCCATTTTGTTGCCGCCACTGGGTGTGTTTCTGCAAGTAGGATTTGGCGGGGCGTTCTGGCTGAATATTTTGTTGACCCTGTGTGGTTACATTCCGGGGATCGTGCATGCGGTGTATATCATCGCCAAGCGTTGAGTATTGTGTCGCCTGGTAGATAGCTTTCGCGGGCAAGCCCGCTCCCACAGGGTATGTGGTGTACACAACATCTGTGGGAGCGAGCCTGCTCGCGAACGGGACGACACAATTTCTGTTCTGAGCGTAGACCTCAGTCTTCCTGATCCATCACCCGCCGATAAAACATCCATTCCTGCTCCAGCGCATGGGCCTGGTTGCCGGCCTTGCGAAAGCCGTGGCGTTCGTCCGCATAGTAATGAGCCTCGACCAGAATGCCGTTGTTCTGCAACGCCTCCACCATGTCACGGGTTTGTTGTGACACGACCACGGCATCCAGTTCCCCCTGAAAGAAGATCATCGGCACGCGGATGTTGCCCGCATGCAACAACGGCGTTCTTGCGGCGTAGCGCTCGGCGTCCTGTACGGGATCGCCGATCAGCCAATCCAGGTAGTCGCCCTCGAACTTGTGTGTCGCCCGACCCAAGGCGACGGGATCGCTGACCCCATAAAGACTGGCGCCGGCCCGAAACACGTCGTGGAAGGCCAGCGCGCAAAGTGTGGTGTAACCACCGGCGCTGCCGCCGCGAATGAACGCCTTGGCACCGTCAATCAATCCGCGTTCGGCGAGATGGCTGACCACCGCGCAAGCGTCTTCGACATCGACATCCCCCCAACCCAAATGCAACGCCTGGCGGTAAGCCCGACCATAGCCGCTGCTGCCACGGTAGTTGAGGTCGGCCACGGCGAAACCGCGCTGGGCCCAGTACTGAATGCGCGGATCGAGCATCGGGTAACACGCGGATGTCGGTCCGCCGTGGATGAACACCACCAGTGGCGGTTTTGCTTCGCCAGTCATCGCCGGGTAGAAGAAACCGTGGGCCTCGCCCGATCCGCTTGGATAGCGCAAGGTTTGCGGGCGGCTGATTTGCTCGGCGGGCAAAGGCGCGATGCCGCCGGCCAGCACCTTGACTTGCCGGGTCTGGCGGTCGATGGCGATCACCGCCGAGGAGCTGACCGGCGAGGCCGCGATGCAATAAATGAATTGCTCATCCAGGGCGAGGCTGCGAAAGCGGCTGTAGTCGCCCGTGAATGCTTCACAACTGGCCCCGCAAACGCCCAGTCGGCCAAAACCGCCTTCGGTCCAACTCGCCAGATAATGGTCCTCGCCCAGCGGTAACCAGGTGCAGCCGCCGAGTTGCCAAGGGGCAGGGCCATGATCGGCCGCTGCGCTCGGCAATGGGATCAGACCGTTTGCCGACTCGATCCAAGGCTGCCAGTAACCGCCACGATCCGTCAGGCACAGCAACCGGCCGCGGCTATCAAACCGTGGTTGTTGCAGGGATTCTTCAGCGCCATCACCGGCGACGCAGCGGGCCGGTCCATATTCACCACCGCCCTGGCGTTCGGCAACCATCAAACGGGTCGCGGTCCAGGGTTGATCCGGGCGACTCCACTCGATCCACGCCAGACGCCGCGTATCAGGACTGAGGGTCGGGGCGGCGTAGAAGTCGGCGCCTTCGGCCAGCAAATGGCGCTTGCGGTCGGCCAGATCGATCGCCACCAGGCGGTGCCGATCACGGTTTTCTTCAACCGCCAGCACCTGACCCTTGGCGTACTGCAAGTCGCCGTAGCGGCAGATGCCGGATGTCAGCACCTGGGGTGCCTCACCCTTTAGCGATTGGTGATACAGCTGCTGGTCGGCCTCGTTGACGAATACCACCCCATCGTCCGTCAGACAAAACGCGCCACCACCGTATTCGTACACCCGACTGCGCACGCTGAAGCCCGGCGGCGTCAGGCAGTTCGCTGCGCCATTGCGCCAATGCCAGATGCGGCAGGCGGCGTCCTCCGGGCGGTATTCGTTCCAGAACAAGCCCTGTTGGCCGACCAGCAGTTCGGCAAAATCGATGCCGGCCGCAACGGCTTTGGCGGCGCTGAAGGGTTCAGCTTTTGGCGATGAGGCGTGAGTTTCGTTCATTGCGAAAGGCCAGTTGTTCAATGGTCTGGGTCGCGTGCTCAGCCTCTTCGCGGGCCTTGAGGATCACGCCGTGATGCTGCGATTTGCTGCACACCGGGTCGGCATTGCTCGCGTCACCCGTGAGCATGAATGCCTGGCAGCGACAGCCGCCGAAGTCTTTTTCCTTCTCGTCGCAGGAGCGGCACGGCTCGGGCATCCAGTCGTAACCGCGAAAACGATTGAAGCCGAACGAGTCGTACCAGATGTGCTGCATGCTGTGGTCGCGCACGTTGGGAAATTGCACCGGCATCTGTCGGGCACCGTGACACGGCAGCGCCGTTCCGTCCGGCGTGACGGTCAGGAAAATACTGCCCCAGCCATTCATGCAGGCTTTGGGGCGTTCTTCATAATAGTCCGGCGTGACAAAAATCAGCTTGCACGGATGCCCTTCAGCTTCAAGTCTGGCGCGGTATTCATTGGTGATGCGTTCGGCACGGACCAGTTGTTCCCGGGTCGGCAACAGCCCCACGCGATTCAGCTGCGCCCAACCGTAGAATTGGCAGGTCGCAAGTTCGACGAAATCTGCCTCCAAGGCAATGCACAGCTCGATGATGCGGTCGATCTTGTCGATGTTGTGCCGATGAGTAACGAAATTCAGCACCATCGGATAGCCGTGGGCCTTCACCGTTCGGGCCATTTCCAGCTTCTGCGCGAAGGCCTTTTTCGAGCCGGCGAGCAGGTTGTTCACTTGCTCGTCGCTGGCCTGGAAACTGATCTGGATGTGATCGAGGCCTGCCTTCTTGAAGTCGCTGATTTTCTGCTCGGTCAGGCCAATGCCGGAGGTGATCAGGTTGGTGTAGAAACCCAGCTTGCGTGCCTCGGCGATCAGCTCGGCGAGGTCCTGGCGCACCAGCGGTTCCCCCCCGGAAAAGCCCAACTGCGCCGCACCCATCTCCCGCGCTTCGCGGAACACTTTGATCCACTGTTCAGTGGTCAGCTCTTTGCCTTGTTCGGCGAAATCCAGTGGGTTGGAACAATATGGGCATTGCAGCGGGCAGCGGTAGGTCAGCTCGGCCAGCAGCCATAGCGGCAGGCCGATTTCCGGTTTGGGCGGTAACTTGTCTGACGCGTTATCAGGCAAGTTCGATCCAGTGCTGAGCACGGGCGACCTCCATGAATTGCTCGATGTCGTCACCGAGCTCGGGCACGCCGGGGAACTGCTTGTCGAGCTCGGCGATGATCGCTGCGACATCCCGCTCGCCATCAATCAGACCGCCGATCAACGCGGCGCTTTCATTGAGTTTAATCATGCCTTCCGGGTACAGCAGCACATGGCCTTTTTGCGCCGGTTCGTACTGGAAGCGGTAGCCGGGACGCCAGGTTGGAGTCTTGCTGCGATCGAAACTCATAAGGTGATTCCTTTGTGCCAGACCCGTTGCCCGGTCACGCTGTGATAGGGCGGGCGTTTGAGTTCGTAGGCCATGCTCATGGCATCGAGCATGCTCCAAAGAATGTCCAGTTTGAACTGGAGAATTTCCAGCATGCGCTCCTGGCCTTCCCGCGTTGTGTAGTGCTGCAAAGTGATCGCCAGGCCGTGTTCGACATCACGGCGCGCCTGGCCCAGGCGCGTACGGAAATACTCGTAGCCGGCCGGGTCGATCCATGGGTAATGCTGCGGCCAGCTGTCCAGGCGTGACTGGTGGATCTGCGGTGCGAACAGTTCGGTCAGCGAGCTGCTGGCGGCTTCCTGCCAACTGGCGCGGCGGGCGAAGTTGACGTAAGCGTCAACAGCGAAACGCACCCCGGGTAGCACCAGTTCCTGGGAGCGCAGCTGATCGGGGTCGAGGCCGACTGCCTGGCCCAGACGCAGCCAGGCTTCGATGCCGCCGTCTTCGCCGGGGGCGCCGTCGTGGTCGAGCAGACGCTGAATCCATTCGCGGCGGATCTCGCGGTCCGGGCAGTTGGCCAGGATCGCGGCATCTTTGAGCGGGATGTTCACCTGATAGTAAAAGCGATTGGCGACCCAGCCCTGGATCTGCTCGCGGGTTGCCCGGCCTTCGTACATCGCCACGTGGTAGGGGTGGTGAATGTGGTAATAGGCGCCTTTGGCGCGCAGGGCGGCTTCGAATTCGGTGGGGGTCATTGCTGTATCGGTCA
>NZ_JBSVWS010000145.1:0-16029 GCF_054071155.1 Pseudomonas sp. SDO5532_S415
ATGGGCGAATCATATCGCCCTAAAGAGGTGTCCGGGATTATTAGGCCAGTTCAGCCTCGCTCCTACAGGATCACAGATGATCAATTGTAGGAGCGAGGCTTGCCCGCGAAGGCAACTGCGAGATCACCATCGCAGGCAAGCCATGCTCCCACAACAGCATGGACGTCATTACAGCCCCTGTGGCATGGTCCAGGCCACAGATCAAGCAACGAACAGGACCGGCACAATGGAGGAGGGTAACCAGGGCGATGTCGACACCTCGATGACCACGCTGCACGCGTTCAACCGTTGCGTGTTGCACCTGGGGCGTCTGGCACGGGAGCGGGGTGCCGCCGAATTCATTGCCGACGGCCTGCAGGCGTTCCGCCCACTGGTGCCGTTCGCCTCGGCGTGGTGGGGCGAGATGTCTGCTTCGGCCGCCAGCACACCGCCGCAGAGCTGGATGCACGGGCGAATCGACCTGGCCGACTCCTTTGTCGCCCAATGGCAACAAAGTGCCGGCAGCGACAAATTCTCCCATGACACCTTGAGCCGCCCCGGCGAGGTCATCCGCGACAGCGGTTTCACCGACCCCGATGCCGAGGTGGACGCGTTCGCCCGGCGCCATGATCTCTACCACCCGATGTGCATCACCTTCGAGCTGCCGGAAAGTGGCCTGATGTTTTTCGTCTGTCTTTACCGTGGCGTTGCAGCGCCGGCTTTCAACGACCGCGAGGCCGGTCTGTTTTCCGCGTTCTGCGATCACCTGTTGCAGCTGTGGCGCTTTCAGGTGCAGGACATGATCCGCGTCGACACCGGCAACGGCGCCACCGATTTCGCGGTCGCGCGGCTGGACGGAGGACTGCTCTACGTCGGCGCCGGGTTGTGTGCGGCCATTCAGCGGGAATTGCCCGGCTGGAACGGTTCGACGTTGCCCGCCGAAGTGATCGCACAATTGCCCAAGGCGCCTTGTGTCATGCGCCTGGGCCGCTCGGCGCTGACCCTGAGTCCGAATGCCGAACACGTCATCCTGTCCCTGGAAACACCGCCGCGCGGGGCGGTGCTGGCACCACGGGAGCGGACCGTCGCCATGCTGTTCGCCGCCGGGCACTCCTACAAGGAAATCGCCCGAATTCTCACCCTCAGCCCGGCGACGGTGCGCACCTACCTGCGTAACTGCTACCTGCAACTGGGGGTGAAGAGCAAGGTGGAGCTGGGCTCGGTCTTGCGCTCGACGGGTTCGCAGGGGGAGTCAGGTCGCCGGGATGGTGTGTGAGGGTTCCATATTGTCCAGCACCCGATTCACCGCCAGCTCACCCAGCATGATCACCTGTTGAAGGGCCAACATCGTGTTGCGGTGCGTACCTTCCAACGTGCCGGAAAATTCATTGGCCAACACGCTCGCAGAGGCGAGCGACTCACAGGCGTAGGCCAGTAGCGTTTCGTTGTTGATGTCAGGCGCAACGACAAAAAGGGCGCTGGGCGGGAGTTTGGTGGTCATGTCAGGAGGCGGTGGATTCAGGTAATGGTCAAGTGCGTTGTTGACAGCCTGGTGCAGCTTTTTCGAAGGCGTGGAGACATAGGGGGCCGTGCTTTCTACTTCTGATCGGGTGAGGACGTCGGGGATCTTGCGCATGGTGAATCTCCGTGAAGTGTTGGTGGAGCTATCACGCTAACGGCCACGCTTCCGACGGCCAACCCTAAAAACATGTCGGATGCTTCCGGGTTTTTCTGGCAGTTTTCATCAAGGACGGGGCAGAATTTCAACCCGTTAAACACTATTCGCCAGGGTGTGTTTAATCGCGGTCGGATTCACTTCCTGAAAGCTACAAAGCCTTGCGGCGTTGCCTACGGGTACGCCAGAATCCGCCGGCTTGTGCGCTTTGGACCCCCTCGGTAACTTGATTCGCGTCACTGCCCATCAGTGATCGGGTTTAGCAGCCCGTGGTATTACGAACGCACTTGCATCCAGAGTCAGGTCATTCCATGCCTGCACTTTATGGTAGCTGTGCACAGGGCGCCCTCGGGCGCGCCGGTTTCGTTCTCCCGGTCTGCTAACCTGCGCACAGCTGCCACCCATCGTTTAGCAGCGACTCGGTGACGGCCCCATACGAGAGAGCGAAATATGAAAAAGCCTTCACCAAACCCGCCGGATATCGATCCAGCATCCCCCTACGAACCCGATTCAAAAAAACTCAACGAGGCCGCCGAACGCGCCCTCGATTATCACTTCCCGTCGATTGCCGACATCAAGGCCACACCGCGCACGCCGAGCACCCTGTTTACCGTCGATCCAAAGGTCACGACTGAAACCCTGATGGTTTACCTGGTCGAGACACTGGCCTCTGTGGATGTGATGGTCCATCAACTGGTGGATCATCTGGACGGGGGAGACCGCAATGCCCTGCTGGGCATTTCCAACAGCGTCATGCTGGCGGAGATCACGGCAAACCGTGTACTGGACCAGATCGATCCGCCTGAATAGTTCTTCGATAAATCAAAAAAATCACCTCACCCCTCCTCATTTGCAGAGGTCCGTCCGCTCACCGCGCCCTATAGGGTATGCCCTGCATATCAAGGACATACGCGGCCGTCCGGTCGAGTCCTTGCAAAACAATAAAAAGGGGTGAGGCAATTGAAATTGTCCAGGCTATTTATCGCGGTGGCTGGCGCAACGGCCTTTTCCTGTGTAGCCCGTTCCGGCGATCCGCAGAACCCGCACAGCTATGGCCCCAAGTACGCAGGCCGGCTCAAAGCCGACCCGGCGCTGTCCCGTGCCGAGGTGTTGCGCACCATCACCCTCAACGCCGCCGAGCAGCTCAGGTTGGAACAAGTGGTCGGTTCGGTCGAAGCGGGCAAGTTCGCCGACCTGATTGTGCTGGATAAAAACTTCATGCAAGTGCCCGAGGAGGAACTGGGGCGCAATCAGGTGCTGATGACGATGGTAGGCGGCAAGGTGGTGTGGGCCAAGGCACCGTTTGTGGGGCAGGTGGCTGTTATCGAACAACAAAAATGACCTCGGTTACACACAATCCCACAGGGGAATGTGTGTTGCCCTTTAATTTGGAAGAGAACAAGAATAATGACCCAGCAACAAAGTCCCCTGATCGAAACCCGTTCGATCGACTACATCCCCGAGGCCGAGCGCCATGGCAGCCTGTATAGCCAGTTCACCCTGTGGCTCGGGGCCAATCTGCAGATCACCGCGATTGTCACCGGAGCGCTGGCCGTGGTGTTGGGCGGTGATGTGTTCTGGTCGCTCGTCGGCTTGCTGATCGGCCAGGTGTTCGGCGGTGCCGTGGTGGCGCTGCATGCGGCGCAAGGGCCGAAACTCGGGTTGCCACAGATGATCTCCAGTCGCGTGCAATTCGGGGTGTACGGCGCGGCGATCCCGATTGTGCTGGTATGCCTGATGTACCTCGGTTTCAGCGCCACCGGCGCGGTGTTGTCGGGGCAGGCGATTGCCCAGTTGATCAGCGTCAGCGACAGTGCCGGCATCCTGGTTTTCGCCGCCGGCATCGCCTTGCTGACGATGTTCGGTTACCGGGTGATCCACCTGGTCGGGCGGGTTGCCAGCGTGCTCGGCGTCATCGCGTTCGTCTATCTGTTTACCCGGTTGATGACGCTCAACGATATCGGCCTGTTGCTGCAAAACCGTCATTTCGCCTGGAGTACTTTCCTGCTGGCGGTGTCGCTGTCGGCATCCTGGCAAATCGCCTTTGGCCCGTATGTGGCCGACTATTCACGCTACCTTCCGAGCAAGACGTCATCGTGGAAAACCTTCGCCGCCGTCGGCCTGGGCACCGTGTTGGGCGCCCAGGCTTCCATGGTGCTGGGGGTGTTCGCCGCGGCATTGGCGGGGGCGAACTTCCGTGGTCACGAAGTGGCGACCATCGTCGGTTTGGGCAGCAGCGGGGTGATGGCTTCCTTGCTGTACCTGAGCGTGGTCTTTGGCAAGGTCACGGTGTCGACCCTCAATGCTTATGGCAGCTTCATGTGCGTGGCCACCATCATCACCGGTTTTCGCAGTCACCTGGCATTCAGCGCCCGCCAGCGCATGGTGTTCGTGTTGCTGATTGTCGCGGCGTCCACCACCCTGGCGCTGCTGGGGCAGTACTCGTTCCTCAACTCGTTCAAGTATTTCATCCTGTTCTTGCTGACGTTCTTCACCCCCTGGAGTGCGATCAACCTGGTGGATTACTACTTCATCAACAAGGAGCGTTATGACATCCCGGCCTTGTCCGATCCGGCCGGCCGATATGGCCGCTGGAACCTGCTGGGGATCAGCGTGTACGTGATCGGCGTGCTGATTCAGTTGCCTTTCGTCGACACCCATTTCTACTCCGGACCGATGGTCGCGCAGCTTGGTGGCGTAGACATCTCCTGGATCGTGGGACTGGTGGTGCCGGGCGTTCTGTATTACTGGCTGGCCCGGCCATCGGCGATTGTCGTGCCCGTTGAAGGACGAACCAAAGCGTAAACAAGAAACATACGCAATAACGGCTACACTCGGTGATACGGCAACCACCGGGAAGGCGGGCGCACAGGCTATCTGGCTGGTGTGCCCCCCTGTAGGGGAAGGGTGTTGGCTAGAAAGGGACGGGTCATTATTATCCGCGTCGTTCTTAACCTACCCACAACGCTCTACCTTTCGGGCCTGCCGTTCATGGATGTTCTAGCACTTCTCTACCAATACCTGTTCAGGTGGGTGATCGCGCCTGTCAGCGACCAATTCCTTGGCCTTTTCGACCTTAACGGCCGGCTCTGCGTAGTCTTTCTATTCACGTCCTACGCCGTTGCCTACGGCCTGTTCCGCTGGCGCAAGTCCCGCGGGCTGACTGATGCGCCCACGTTCTGGCGGTTCATCGGCGGTAACCGCGTGCATTTTCATCCCTCGGCGCTGCTCGATTACCGCTACTACTTTGTGCGTGCGATCCTGAAAGTCATGCTGGTGGTGCCCATCGTCGGCCTCGTGGACCCGTACGTGTTGCGCTCAGGGGATTACGTGCGCTTCTTCACCCACCTGTGGGGCGCACGGGTGCAGGTGGAGCAGCAGCTTGGGTTGTCCTTGCTTTACGGTCTGGGGGTGTTCCTGTTGCAGGACTTCCTGCATTACTGGGCCCACCGCGCCTACCATTCGCGCTACCTGTGGGCGTTCCACAAGGTCCATCACTCGGCGCCGGTGCTGGTGCCGGTCACGGCCAGCCGGGTGCACTTCATCGAGAAAATGATCGAGCGGCTGATCGATATCGTGTTTATCAGCGCCTTCGCCGGCCTCTTCTGGTACGCCTGCGGCGGGGAGATCGACCGCTACACGCTGCTCGGTGTGACCTACATGGTGTTCATCTTCAACGCCCTGGCGTCCAACCTGCGGCACAGCCATGTCTGGCTGTCGTTCGGGCCGGTGGTCGAGCATGTGCTCAACAGCCCGGCGCAGCATCAGGTCCACCACAGCGACGCACCTCGGCACATCAACAAGAATTTCGGGGTCAACCTGTCACTCTGGGACTGGATGTTTGGCACGCTCTACGTCACGCGGTCCGAGCCCGAGGCCATCCGCTTCGGCACTGGCGAGGCGGATCAGCAGCGTTACCTGACACTCTACAGCCTGATCGTGACGCCGTTTGTCGAAACCGCGCGCACGTTGCGCAAATCCAGGCGCTCACCATCCCTGTGGGAGCGAGCCTGCTCGCGAATACGTCGGCACATTCAGTATTGATGTGACTGAAACACCGCCTTCGCGAGCAGGCTCGCTCCCACAGGTTTTTCACCGCTGACTGGGGCACGATCAGCGCTCGGGAAGGTTCCAGTGTTCGCGCAACTGCTCGTATTGCGCCTCGGGCAATTGCACCAGCAGCGGAGACTGGCGTGGGTCCAGCCAGTTGAACAGGCGCTCGATTTCCGTCGGCGCCATGGCGGTACAGCCACGGGTCGGCGTCGTTGGGCCGCGCCAGATGTGGAAGAAAATGCATGAGCCGGCGGCGGGGGATGCCGGGGTGTTGTGCTCGATGAAAATACCCTGGCGATACAAGTCATCGCTGCGCCGCATGCGTTCGGAACTGCTCCAGTCCTTGGCGACCGTCGAGCCGTCGACCAGTTGGTTGTAGCGTTTCGACTGGCTGTCATCCACGCATTCGATGGCCGGCGTCAGCGCGAGGTAGGGCAGTTTCGTTTCAGCTTTTGGGCCGTAACCGAACGCCGTACCCAGTTTGAAGATCCCGGCCGGGGCTTTACCGTCGCCTTCCTGTTTGATCGGTCCCTGACGTTTTTCAAGACTGTCGGGTTCCTGGGCCCAACCCATTCCGTTTTTGCCCAGAACCACAGGAAAAGCGGCCTCGAGCTTTTCAAACCTGTTGTCGCGCCGTTCATAGCGCTGGGCAGTGCCCTGAATGTCATCCCAATGTTTGCTGGTGACGACGATCAACTGCCGACTGTCGCCGAGCCCCTGGGCCAGGGGTTCAAGCGGGGTAATGGGGAAATCCATGACGGTCTTCAAGCCAGGATCGCGCGAGTATGTGAAATGCCACCACTCGGCGGAATAGCCAGTGAAGCCCTCTGCCTCCATGGCACGGGTGAGCCGCTGGCGATTTTCCATGGCTGTGGCGTTGATCAATGTCGTGTTGGTGTGGGCGCGCTCATCGAAGCAGTCAAAACCGGTACCCATGTCGACGGCGCCATCGTGCCAGCGCTGGCCATAAGGTGCCGTGCAATCGACGGGTGTGGCTGAAGGCGTCCAGGTGTCGGCGGGCAGGGCAACCGGACCGGTGAGAGTCAGGTCGACCGTGCCGCCCCTGGAGTGATTGGACACCCGTGCCACGTAGCCCAGGCGCCAGAAGTCCTGTTTGTCCACCCGTGGATAAAACTCGGCCTTGCGCGGGTCGCCCGGTTCCGTCGCAAAACGCCCCATGTCCGCCACCGCCCGACTGGGGCGATAGCAGTCGAATACCTTCAAACCATAGCCTTGCGCCCGCAATGCCGATTGCACCCGGGCGAGGGCCTTGGCGGCGTCCAGCGACAGCAGGCACTCCGCTGCTTCGTAGCCGTCGAGCGGGTGCCCGGTGAAGTTGTGGGCAGCGGCATAACGGATGTCCTGCTCGATGCCGGGATCGATCGTGCGCAGATAAACCATGTGCCCGGGCCTGTCTTCGGCTTGCACGCCGGCAGGCAGGATGGGCGAGAGTAACAGCAGCGACAGGCTGCATGATCGAACTGCAAATGACATCGGGGCCGATCTCCGCACAGGCATGGCAAGTGCGTACATCATGGCTTGAAACGCGCCTGCACAACCACTGTAGGAGCGAGCTCTGCTCGCGAAAAATGTCGGGACAACGCGTTCATCCAGACAATCCGCGTAATCGTTGACGTCCATCGCGAGCAGAGCTCGCTCCTACAGAGGGTGGTGCTTGTCAGTCGCGGTAGACCGGGAAATCACTGCACAGGGCTGCCGCTTGCCGGGCGACCCGGGCCTCGATCCCGGTATCGCCGAGGTGGTCGAGAATGTCGCAGATCCAGCCCGCCAGTTCGATGCTCTGGGCTTCCTTGAAACCGCGACTGGTGATCGCCGGCGTACCGATGCGCAGGCCGGAGGTTACGAACGGCGACTGCGGATCATTGGGCACCGCGTTCTTGTTCACGGTGATGCCGGCACGGCCGAGCGCGGCATCGGCGTCCTTGCCGGTCAGGCCCTGGCGAATCAGGCTGACCAGAAACAGGTGGTTGTCGGTACCGCCGGACACCACATCGTAGCCGCGCTCGATGAAGACCTGCGCCATCGCCTGGGCGTTGCGGATCACTTGCGCCTGGTAAGTCTTGAAGGCCGGCTCCAGCGCTTCCTTGAAGCACACCGCTTTGGCCGCGATCACGTGCATCAGTGGGCCGCCCTGGCCGCCGGGGAACACCGCGGCGTTGAGTTTTTTCTCCAGTTCCGCATTGGCCCTGGCCAGGATCAACCCGCCACGCGGACCGCGCAGGGTCTTGTGGGTCGTGGTGGTGACCACGTCGGCGAATGGAATCGGGTTCGGATACAGACCGGTCGCCACCAGCCCGGCAACGTGGGCCATGTCGACGAACAGGTACGCGCCCACCTTGTCGGCGATCTGCCGCAAACGCGGGAAGTCCAGGGTCTTCGAGTAAGCCGAGAAACCGGCAATGATCATCTTCGGTTGATGCTCAACCGCCAGACGTTCGACTTCGTCGTAGTCGATCAACCCGGTCGCGGTGTCGATGCCGTATTGCACGGCGTTGTACAACTTGCCGGAAAAACTCACCTTGGCACCATGAGTCAGATGCCCGCCGTGGGCCAGGCTCATGCCCAGCACGGTATCGCCCGCTTGCAGCAACGCCAGGTAAACCGCGGCGTTGGCCTGGCTGCCGGAATGCGGTTGGACGTTGGCGTAATCGGCGCCGAACAGTTGCTTGGCGCGGTCGATGGCCAACTGCTCGACCACATCGACGTGTTCGCAACCGCCGTAATAACGCTTGCCCGGATAGCCCTCGGCGTACTTGTTGGTCAGGCCGCTGCCTTGCGCTTGCATCACCCGTTGGCTGGTGTAGTTCTCCGAGGCGATCAACTCGATGTGGTGTTCCTGCCGTGCGTCTTCGGCGTCCATCGCTGCCAGCAGTTCGTCGTCGTAGCCTTTGATCTGGTCGTGCTTGCTGAACATGGTGAGTCCTCTGGTTTCGTTGTTGTTGGACGTTGCTGTTCGCAAGGCTGATGCCAGTGTTGGTTATTTGTTTTAAAACAAAGGCTTATGGTTGTTCTTGCATGGAATGGCGCGGGTGGGTCGTATTGAAATCAATACGGGCCTGCAGGCATGAGCGAACGATGTCCAGGCTGTGCGGGTGATCAGGGGCTTGTCTTGAATTCACTACGGTGTATCGATTTGCATACACAGCCCTTGTGGGAGGAGGTTTGTCAGGGCTTCCCGGGTGAAGCCACTTTGCGCGAACAGGCCGCCAGATCCTCAAGAAATGCCTGGAGAATCGGCGGCGGTGCCGTGCCGCGCCGGGTGATCACGTCGAACGGTGACATCAGTTGCAGGCTCTGCGGGGCGAGCTGGTGCATCTCGCCGGTCTTGATCCACTGGGCGGCGAAATGGGCCGGCAGAAAGCCCAGGTAAGCCCCGGAGATGATCAGGATCGCCAGGGCCTCGATGTTGTCCACGGTCGCCGCCGCCTTGCTCACCCCCAGGTGTTCCAGGTCGTATTGCTGCATGTAGCCGCGCACGACAATGCGGCTGGTGCTGATTTCTTCAAGCAGCTCGTCACCTTCGGCCTGGCTGCCGAACAGCGGATGCCGCCGCCCGCAATACAGCCCCAGCGCTTCCTGATACAGCGGTGAATGCTGCAACCCCGGCACATGGATCGGGAAGTGCCCGATGGCCAGGTGCAGGCGGCCGTCGAGCACCCGTTCCTCCAGTTCGGCAGGTTCGCCGACGTACACGCTCAGGTGCACATCGTGCCCGCGCGATACGAAGCGTTGGGTGGTGCGCGGGATCGGCGAATCGGGGTCGGTGATGGTGGTGTCGATGATCCCCAGGTTGAGCTTGCCGCTGATGTGCTGCTTGAGCACATCGGCGTCCATGCAGAAGTTTTCCACCGCCGAGAGCAGGCGCTGGGTGGCTTCATGGATCGCCACGCCTTGCTCGGTCAGGCGAAAGCCACTGCGTCCACGCTGGCAGAGCTTGACCCCAAGCCGGGTCTCCAGATGGGTCATCTGTTCGCTGATGGTCGACTGGCCGGCGTTCAACGCCGCCTGCGCCGCGGAAAAGCCACCACAGCGGACAATCGTGGCAAACACCCTGAGCAATTTCAGGTCGACATCGTGCAGTTGAATCACCTTGGACCTCCCGCCTGCGAATACATCGGCAATGCCGATATGAGTATCTGATGTTTAGCATTTTTTCCACGAAAAGCTGCGCCCATAGTCTTTCCAACGGCGGTCGCCTTGCAGTCCGCCCAGCCGATAACAAGAAGTGGAGAGGCTTGAAATGTCGAACAACGGTTATGAGTCCGGTCGCCTGAACCTGCCATTCGTGGGGCATTGCACCTTCGGCAAATCCCCGGTGTGCACCGACTGGGATGCCCTGGATGCCGACGTGGCGGTGCTCGGCGTGCCCAACGACATGGGCACCCAGTGGCGCTCCGGCGCACGCTTCGGACCACGGGGCATTCGCGAGGCATCGACGCTGTTTTCCTTCGGCCATGCCGGTGCGTACGACCACGAAGATGACGTCATGTACCTGACCGCCGCCGACGTGCGCATGGTCGACGTCGGGGATGCCGACATCGTCCACACCGACATGGTCACCAGTAACCACAACACCGAATACGCGGTGCGCAAGATCCTCGATGCCGGCGTGATGCCGGTGGTACTGGGCGGTGATCACTCGGTGCATGCCCCGGTGATCAAGGCGTTCGAAGGGCGCGGTCCGATCCACATCATCCATTTCGATGCGCACCTGGATTTCGTCGACGAGCGCCATGGCGTGCGCTACGGCCACGGCAACCCGCTGCGCCGCGCCTCGGAAATGAACCACATCGTCGGCATGACCCAGATGGGCATTCGTAACGTGTCGTCGTCCAACCGCGATGACTACGAAGCGGCCCACGCGGCGGGTTCGAAGATTCTTTCGGTGCGCGACGTGCGTCGGCTCGGCGTCGACGGGGTGCTGGCGCTGATCCCGCAGAACATCAATTACTACATCACCATCGACATCGACGGTTTCGACCCGTCCATCGCCCCCGGCACCGGCACCCCCAGCCATGGCGGCTTCCTCTACTACGAAGTGCTGGAGATCATCCAGGCGCTGGCCAAACGCAGCCAGGGCAACATCGTCGGCATGGACCTGGTGGAAGTCGCGCCGGTGTACGACCCGACCGGCATGACCTCGATTCTCGCCGCGCAACTGCTGCTCAACAGCATCGGTTTCATCTTCCACGAACGCGCCCAGGCGCGGCAGTCCATCAACGAAGCCACCCCGGCCTGAGAGCATAAAAAATGGACACGATCGTCAAAAACTACCTGCAAAAATTCGGCGTCAGCGAAGCCACCCAGACCTTCCTCAGCAAGGTGCAGAAAATGTTCATCGGCGGTGCCTGGGTCGAAGCCAGCGACGGCCAGACCTCCGAGGTGATCGAACCCTCGACCGAAGGCCTGATCACCCGCATTCCCATGGGCACCACGCAAGATCTGGACCGCGCCGTACAAGCCGCCCGTGCCCAGTTCGACGGCGGCGCCTGGCGCCAGGCCAAACCGGCGGAACGCGAACGGTTGATACAGCGCCTGGCGGACCTGATCGAGCAAAACGCCTTTGAGCTGGCGCAGATCGAATCGATCGACATGGGCAAATCCGTCGCCTTCGCCAAGGATGTCGACATCCAGGGCACGGTCGACACCCTGCGTTACTTCGCCGGTTGGGCCACCAAGCTCCACGGGCGTACCGTCGAACCTTCGCTGCCGGGCAATTACCTGGCCTATACCCGCAAGGAAGCAGTGGGGGTGGTCGGCGCTATCGTGCCGTGGAATTTCCCGCTGCAAACCATGGCCTGGAAGCTTGGCGCGGCGCTGGCCACCGGTTGCACCGTGGTGGTCAAGCCCGCCGAACTGACCTCGCTCTCGGCCCTGCGATTTGCTGAGCTGGTACAGGAAGCGGGTATCCCGGACGGCGTGATCAACATCGTCACCGGGCGCGGCAGCGTGGTCGGCGCGGCCATGGCCACCCACCCCGGCATCGACAAACTGACCTTCACCGGATCGACCCCGGTGGGCCGCACCGTCGGCCGCGCCGCGCTCGACGAAATGAAGCGACTAACCCTGGAACTCGGAGGAAAATCACCGGTAATCGTCTTGGCCGACGCAGACATTCCCGCCGCCGCGCAAGCGGTCGCCAATGGCGTGTTCTTCAACTCGGGGCAGGTATGCGACGCCGGTACGCGGGCCTATGTTCATCGCAGCGTCTACGACGAATTCCTGGGTGAACTGATCGCCTACACCCGGACGTTGAAGATGGCCCCGGGGCTGGACCCGGACTGTTTCATCGGCCCGCTGGTCTCGGCGTTGCAGAAGCAGCGCGTGACCGAGTACATCGAGACCGGCAAGCGCGAAGGTGCCGAACTGGTCTACGGCGGCCAGCCGGTCGAGGGTCCGGGTTTCTTCGTCGAGCCGACCATTTTTGCCCATTGCCGCAACGACATGCGCATCGTCCAGGAAGAGATCTTCGGCCCGGTGCTGGTGACCGCCGCGTTCGACGATGAAGAAGAGGCACTGGCCCTGGCCAATGACTCGCCTTACGGCCTGGCGGCGGCCCTGTATTCCAACGACCTTGGAAAAGTGCACAGCCTGATTCCGCGGTTGAAAGCGGGTTCGGTCTACGTCAACGCCCACGGCACCCTCGACCCGTCGATGCCGTTCGGTGGCTACAAGCAGTCGGGTTTCGGCAAGGACCTGGGCGCGGAGCAGCTCGACTACCTGCTCGAAACCAAGGCGGTGTGGATCACGCTGCCCTGATCCCCAGCTCATGCCTGCTGGCACCAAGGACAATGCCTGGCAGACAAAGGGACACCCTGTGGCGAGGGAGTTTGCTCCCGCTGGGTTGCGAAGCGGCCCCGGCTCTTCCCCTGAAAAGCAGGGACTGCTGCGCAGTCCAGCGGGAGCAAGCTCCCTCGCCACAGTCACCCCAAAGAATGCGGTTATTTCGTCATGATCTTCCAACAATAAGAGACCATCATGAACATTGACGCCAAGCCTGCTCCGAGTCTGTCCATCCTCGACGACAAATCCGTGGTCGAGGGGCATTCCATCGATTTCATCCCTGAGAACGAGCGCACTGACAAACTGTCGAGCCAAGGCCCGTTCTGGTTCCTCGGCAATTTCACCTTCTTCACCATGACCATCGGCTTTGTCGGGCCGAGCGTTGGCCTGACGGCGCTCTGGACCACCCTGGCCGGCACGCTGGGCATCATGTTCGGCACGCTGTTCATGGCCTTTCATGGTTCGCAAGGTCCGCACCTGGGCCTGCCACAGATGATCCAGTCCCGGGCGCAGTTCGGTTATCGCGGGGTGATCCTGGTGCTGTTGGCGACGCTGTTCGTGTTCGCCGGTTTCAACATCGTCAACCTGGTGTTGATGATGCAGGGGCTGCACACGCTGTTCGGGTTCAGCCCCACGGTGATTGCGGTGGCGGTGACCATCCCGGCAGCGGTGCTGGCGATTCTTGGGTCATGACTGGATGCACCGCAGTTTCAAATGGGCCCTGTACCTGTCGCTGCCGCTGTACGGCCTGGTGACGCTGGCAGTGTTGATGGGCTGGGTGCCGGACGCGGTGCTGCCGCCACTCGCCGAAGGTGAAGTGGCCCCGGCGCCGCTGGGTTTCAACTGGACCGGCTTCATCGCCCAGTTCGCGGCGGCGGCGAGCTACAACATCGCTTACGCCCCGTATGTGTCCGACTATTCGCGTTACCTGCCGAAGAACACCTCCAGCGGCAAGTTGATCGCGGTGGTGTTCCTCGGTGCGTCGTTGTCCGGTGCATGGATGATTTCCGTGGGCGGCTGGCTGGCCGATCACCTGCACTCCACCGACGTATTGGTGGCCCTGGGGCAAGTCGGCAATACCGTGTCGCCGCTGATGGGCACCGCGGTTGTGGTCATCACCATCCTGGCGTTCCTGCCGGTGATTGCGATGAACATCTACAGCGCCAAGCTGACCACGCTGACCTGCATCGATTCCATCAAACACATCGAACCGACCCGCAAGGCGCGAATCCTGGCCATCGGTTTCGTGATCCTGCTGCAACTGGGCGTGGCCCTGAGCATCCAGAGTTCGGGCAAGGGCCTGTCGGTGCTCGGCATCTACCTGGTGGTGATGCTGTACTTCCTGGTGCCCTGGACCTCGGTCAACCTCACCGACTACTTCTTCGTGCGCAAGGGCCGCTACGCCATCCCGCACTTCTTCATGCCCCACGGCAACATCTACGGCAGCTGGGGCCTGCGGGGCATTGCCGCGTATGCCATCGGCTTCATCTCGATGATCCCGTTCTTCTACATCTACGACGGTGTCGAGCAGCGCGAGGTGTACGTCGGCCCGCTGGCCAAGGCGCTGGGCAGCATCGACATCGCCTGGCTGGTCGGGCTGATCGTGTCGGGGCTGGCGTACTACTGGCTGAGCCGCTCCATCGATCTCAAGCGCGAAGAAATCATCATCCAGCACATCGAAAAAACCTGCCCGCACTACACCACCGGCGACCCGCTGAGCAAACCCTCGTTGCCGGTGTTCAACGAATCGGCGGCTCGGAGATAAATCATGGCTACGCAAAAATACGACTACATCATCATCGGTGCCGGTTCGGCCGGTTGTGTGTTGGCCAACCGTCTCAGCGAAGACCCGGCCACGTCTGTGCTGGTGCTGGAATTCGGCGGCAGCGACCGCAGTGTGGTGATCCAGATGCCGAGCGCGTTTTCGATCCCGATGAACACCAAGAAGTACAACTGGCGCTATGAAACCGAGCCTGAGACGTACCTCAATGGCCGGCGCATTCACTGCCCGCGCGGCAAGGTGTTGGGTGGTTCGTCGTCGATCAATGGCCTGGTCTACATCCGTGGCCATGCCTATGACTTCGATGAGTGGGAAACCCTCGGCGCCCAGGGCTGGGGTTATAAAAATTGCCTGCCGTACTTCAAGCGTGCCGAGAGCTACGAGTCCGGTGGGGACAGCTATCGCGGGCAAACCGGCCCGCTGCACACCACCAACGGCAACCATATGAAAAATCCGCTGTACGGGGCCTGGGTCGAAGCCGGTGCCGAAGCGGGCTATATCAAGACCGACGACTGCAACGGCTTCATGCAGGAAGGCTTTGGGGCGATGCACATGACCGTGAAGAATGGCGTGCGCTGCTCCACCGCCAACGCTTATCTGCGCCCGGCCATGGGCCGCCCGAACCTGACCGTGATCACCCACGCGATGACCCGGCAGATCATCCTCGAAGGCAAGCGCGCGGTGGGCATCCGCTATGACCACAATGGCCAGACCCATGAGGTGTATTGCAACCGCGAAGTGCTGATTTCGTCCGGCCCCATCGGTTCGCCGCATTTGCTGCAACGCTCCGGCATCGGCCCGGCCGAGGTTCTGCGCAAAGCCGGGATCGAGGTGCGCCATGACCTGCCCGGGGTAGGGGAGAACCTGCAGGATCACGCCGAGGTGTACATCCAGTTCGGCTGCAAGGAGCCGGTGACGCTCAACAGCAAAATGGACCCCCTGAGCAAGTTGTTGATCGGCCTGCGCTGGCTGTTGTTCAAGGATGGCCTGGGCGCCACCAATCACTTCGAGGCCGGCGGTTTCATCCGCTCCGACAAGGGCCTGCGCTGGCCGGACATCCAGTTCCACTTTCTGCCGGCCGCCATGCGTTACGACGGCAACAAGCCGATCAAGGGCCACGGTTTCATGGTGCTCACCGGGCCGAATAAACCGAAAAGTCGTGGTTACGTGCGGGTGCGTTCTGCCGACCCGTATGAACACCCGGAAATCCGCTTCAACTACCTGCAACGCGAGGAGGATCGCGAAGGCTTCCGCCGCTGTATCCGCCTGACCCGCGAGATCATCGGCCAGAAGGCCATGGACCGTTTCCGCGACGGCGAAATCGCCCCTGGTCCGCTGGTGCAAACCGATGAACAGATCGACGCCTTCGTCCGTGACAACCTTGAAAGCACCTATCACCCTTGTGGCTCGTGCCGCATGGGTGAGGACGACATGGCGGTGGTGGATTCCGAGCTGCGGGTGCATGGCATTGCCGGGCTGCGGGTGATCGACTCCTCGGTGTTCCCGACCGAGCCGAACGGCAACCTCAATGCCCCGACCATCATGCTGGCCGAGCGGGCGTCGGATCTGGTGCGCGGGGTGGCGATGCTGCCGGCATCGCAGGTGCCGGTCGGGCTGGTGGAGAACTGGGAAAACAGCCAACGCTCGGTGTTACCGGGGCGTAACGTGCGGGTGTAGTGCAAGTCAATGTGGGAGCGAGCCTGCTCGCGAAGGCGGCGACACGGTTTAACTGACTTTT
>NZ_JBSVWS010000146.1:0-15937 GCF_054071155.1 Pseudomonas sp. SDO5532_S415
CACAGTGATATGTGGCGTTCACAAAACCTGTGGGAGCGGGCTTGCCCGCGATGGGGCCATTAAGGCCATCATCAAATTTGGATCAAGCACCGAGAACGCGACACGCCTGCGCCGGCAACGTCACCGACACCGGATGCCCGATGCTCAAGCCAATCCCCTGACACGGCGTGCTCAGCGCGGTAAACGTCACCCCGGAACACTCCACTGTCGTTTCAATCGTCGCACCGATATCACGCACGAACGTCACCTTGCCCAGCAAGCGGTTGCCCGCCGTCGCCTGCGGTGCCGACAGTTGCAGGTCTTCAGGGCGAATCAGCATCTTCACCTTCTCCCCCACCACAATGCTGCTGCAGATCGGCACTTCCAGCGCATCACCGCCTGGCAGGCTGACCTTGCCGTTGCCCAGTGCGGTGGCCGGAAAGATGTTGCCGGAACCGATGAAATCCGCGACGAATTCGTTGGCCGGATGGCGGTAGATCTCGATCGGCGTACCCACCTGCTGCACCCGATGTTCACCCAGTACAACGACGATATCGGCCATGGTCATGGCCTCACGCTGGTCGTGGGTGACCATGATGGTGGTGATGTTCAGGCGCTGTTGCAACTGGCGGATTTCCACCTGCATCGACTCGCGCAGCTTGGCGTCCAGCGCCGACAGCGGTTCGTCCAGCAGAAGGATTTTCGGGTGGTTGGCAATCGCCCGGGCAATCGCCACGCGCTGACGCTGGCCCCCGGACAGTTTGGCCACCGGGCGATTGATCATCGGTTGCAGCTGGATCAGTTCCAGCAACTCCACCACCCGCGCCTGCTGGTCAGCCTTGCTGACCCCGCGCAGTTTCAGCGGATAGGCGATGTTCTCTCCTACCGTCATGTGCGGGAACAGCGCCAGGGATTGAAACACCATGCCGAAATTACGCTGGTGCGCCGGGGTATGGCCGATGTCCTCGCCGTCCAGGCGAATCTCGCCGCCGGTCAGCGTTTCCAGCCCCGCGATCATCCGCAGCAAGGTGGTTTTGCCGCACCCCGAAGGGCCGAGGAAACACACCAGTTTGCCCTCGGGCAAATGCAGGTTCACATTTTTTACTGCGCAGGCCGAGCCGTAATGTTTCTCGACGTTTTCCAGAATCAGACCAGACATAAGAATCACCTCAAGAAATCAGAACGAAACGCCACCTTCACCGACCAGCTTCTCCAGCGCCCAGATCAGGACGAAGTCGATCAGCACGATCAGCACGGCAAACGAAAATACGGTGGGGTCGAGCGAAGACACGGTGCGGCTGTACATCCAGATCGGCACGGTCATCACGTCGATGGTGTAGAGGAAATAGGTCACGGTGAATTCGTTGAACGAGACGATGAACGCCAGCAGCATGCCCGCCAGAATCCCCGACTTCATCAACGGCACCACCACGTCGACAATCGCCCGCAGTGGCGAGGCCCCGAGCATTTGCGCGGCTTCTTCGACTTCGCTGCCGATGGAAAGCATGGCCGCCGTGCAGTTCTTCACCACGAATGGCAGGGCAAGGATCACGTGGGCAATCACCAGCCGCGAGGTGGTCATGTGGAACGGCAGGCTGTCGAACACCAGCAGCAATGCCAGGCCCAACACCACCATCGGAAACACCAGAGGCAATGACATCAATTGCAGCGCCACGGCCTTGCCACGGAACTCGCAACGGGTCAGCGCATAGGCCGCCGGCACCGCGATCAGCGTGGCGAAGATCATGGTCAGGCACGCCACCATCAGGCTGGTGGTCATGGCCTGGCCGAGACTCAGCACGTCACTGGAATCGGGCGAGACAAAGGTGTGCCAGGCGGCCTTGTACCATTGCAGGCTGTAGCTGCTTGGCGGAAAGTCGAGGTTCGACGCGCCGCTGAAGGACATGACGATCATGGTCAGGATCGGCAACACCGCCAGCAGCAGAATGACACCGGAGAGGATCCCGGCGAACTTGCCGGTGTCACCCGGCAACAGCGAGTGGCGCTTCTTGGTCAGGGAACTCATTGCGAAGCCTCCAGCATGCGCCGACGACGGCCTGTGATGTATTCGGACAAAGTCATGATGGCCAGCGTGGTCACGATCAACACCACACCGGCTGCGGAGGCGGCGGGCCAGTTCATCAGCGGGGCGATCTGGTCATGCACCATCACCGCCAGCATCGGCACACGACGGCCGCCGAGCAGCAGAGGCACCACGAAGCTGCTGGCGTTGTAGGCGAACACCAGGGTCGCACCGGTGATGATCCCAGGCAGACTCATCGGCAACACCACCTGGCGGAACACCTGCAAGCGGCTGGCGCCCAGGGTTGCAGCGGCTTCTTCGTAGCTGCGGGCGACACCGCGCATGGCGCTGGCTATCGGCAGTACGGCCAGCGGGAAGGCGGTTTGCACCAGGCCCATCAAGACGCCGTTCTGGTTATACAGGAGCATGATCGGACGCTTGATCAGGCCCAGGCCCATCAGTGCCTGGTTGAGCATGCCACCGGGGCCGAGGATCACCAGCCAGCCGTAGCTTTGCAGCAGCAGGTTGACCAGCAACGGCAGCAGCACCGCGGCGAGGAAGATCCGCCGCACGAACGGCGAAGTCAGTCGCGACATGGTGTAGGCCACCGGGATCGCCAGGATTACCGCGATCACCGCGCTGATCAGCGCCAGGCGCAAGGTCAGCAGCAAGGACTTGAGGTAGTACGGTTCCAGCAATTGGGCATAACTGGCCAGGCTGAACCCGGACCATTCCGCGCCTTTGGTGCCCACGCTCATGCGCAGCACCAGCAGGCTGGCGGCAATCAGCACGCCCAGAAACAGCATCGACGGCGAGAGGAAAAACCAGGCGCGGGCCGTCGGCGAAACACCCCGGTTGGCGCGCACGGGGGCGACACTCACCGGATGGGTCAGAGGTTGGTGTTCCATAGCAAAGGTCTCGTCAATGGAAAGCAGCTGACAAACACAAATCTTCAGAGCGAATTGGCCCGTTGTGGGAGCGAGCCTGCTCGCGAAAGCGATCTGTCAGTCGACATTCAGGGTGAATGTCAGTCCGCATTCGCGAGCAGGCTCGCTCCCACAGGGGATCTTCAGTGGCTGAAAATCCTGTACTCGTCACTCAATCAGGAAGAAAAGATTTCCGTGTAACGACGAATCCATTGGTCATGCACGGAGGCCAGGAAGGCGTTGTCGTGCATGATCGCTTTCTCGGCAATCTGCTCCGGCGTGAGGATGTACGGGCTCTTGCGCGCTTCGGCGGAGATGATTGCCTTGGCGTTGACCGGGCCGTTGTAGATGTCTTCGGCCATCTTGCCCTGCACCAGCGGGTCCAGGGAGTGATTGATGAAGGCGTAGGCCAGGTCGGTGTCGCCCGGACGATTCTTCGGCATCACCGAGAGCATCAGGTCGGTGTAGAAACCTTCCTTCATGCCGAAGGTGGCGCCCAGGCCGTAGTTCGGATCGCGGATCTGTTTCGGGAAAAAGGCTGGAGCGTAGAGGCCGCCCATGTCCAGGGAACCGGTGCGGAAAAGCTCGGCGATCTGGTTCGGGTTTTCGCCCAGGGTTACCACGCGGTCCTTGAGCTCGGCGAGCTTCTTGAAGCCCGGCTCGATGTTGTGCTCGTCACCACCGGCCAGTTTGGCGGCGATGATGATCAGGTCCATGGCCTCGGTCCAGTTCGGCGGCGGCAGGAAGATGTTCGGCGACAGGTCGGCGTCCCAGAGGGCCGCGTAACTGTTCGGAGCTTCCTTGATGGTGCGCGTGCTGTAGACCAGGCTGTTGCACCAGAGCAGGTAACCGATACCGTGGCCATTGGCGCCGGTACGGTATTTCTCCGGTACGTCGACCAGGTTGGGAATGCGGTTGAGGTCAGGCTTTTCCAGCAGGTTGGCGGCGGCCAGACCTTCGGCACCGACGCCTGCCAGGGTGATGATGTCGTACTGCGGGCGATCACCGCCGGCCTTGAGTTTGGCGACCATTTCCGAAGTACTGCCGGTGCGGTCGGCGATGACTTTGCAGCCGTACTTGTCTTCGAATGTCGCAGCGATGTTGCGCAGTGCTGCCAGACCGGTGTCATCGGACCAGGTCAGCAGACGCAGGGTCTTGCCTTGAAAGCGGGTGTCACTGGCGTTGGCCTTGACGAACGGCAGGCTCATGGCCGCCGCGGCAACCGAGGCGACGCCCACGGTTTTGATGAATTGACGTCTGTTCAGATCGTGCTCGCCCATGAAGGACTCCCTTTGTTTTTGTAAGTTATGAGGTTGGTCGCAACCGTTGCATCCGCGCGGCCAGATCTGCCTTGAGCCCCGTATTTACGGGGCCGGAGCTGAGCCGACGGGTTCATCCTGAGGTCGTGCAAAACACCTGACTATCGAAAAAAACTCATTGAAGCCATGACGCCAGCGCATGCCTCCTTTTACCTGTGGGAGCGAGCCTGCTCGCGATGGAGGTCAACGATAACGCGGGGTATCAGACAACCCGCGTCGCCCATGCGTCCTTCGCGAGCAGGCTCGCTCCCACAGAATGAAAGCGGGCGTCAGACGGCCCGAATCACATGTTTGATTTCCTGGAAAGCCTGCAAGCCCCACGGCCCCAATTCGCGGCCAATGCTGCTCTGCTTGTAGCCACCCCAGGCGGTCTGCGGGAAGATCACCTGCGGCGCATTGATCCACACAAGCCCCGCCTGCAAAGCATTGGCTACGCGATCCGCTGCTTCGGCATTGCGCGTGACGACGCTGGCGACCAGACCGAACTGACTGTCGTTGGCCAGGGCAATCGCTTCGGCTTCCGAGGTGAAACGGCGCACGCAGATCACCGGGCCGAAAATCTCTTCACACCACAGCGCACTGTCCAGGGGCACGTCGGTGAAAATCGTCGGCTGCAAAAAATATCCGCGCGGCAGGTCCGCTGGACGATTGCCGCCGCAAACCAGCGAGGCACCGGCACTCAGTCCGCGATCGATGTGGCCGAGCACGCGCTGGTATTGCGCCTGATTGACCAGTGCGCCCATTTCCACGTTCGGGTCGAACGGGTCGGCCACGCGGATGGCTTCGGCGCGAGCTTTCAAGCGGGTCAGGAATTCATCGAACAATTGATCGGCAACCAGCACCCGGCTGGTGGCGGAACACATTTGCCCGGCGTTGAAGAAGCCGCCACCGCAGGCCACTTCCACGGCCAGCTCGATGTCAGCATCGGCCAGCACCAGCAACGACGATTTACCGCCCAGTTCCAGGCTCACGCCTTTGACGCTTTCTGCCGCGCGTTGCATGACCTGCACGCCCACCGCATTGCTGCCGGTGAAGGAAATCTTGGCGATACGCGGGTCCGTCGACAGCGGCGCGCCAACGGCCAGGCCGGTACCGCACACCACGTTGAACACACCGGCGGGCAAGCCGGCATCCGCGATGATCGCCGCCAGTTCCAGCTCCGGCAGCGGTGTCACCTCCGAAGGCTTGAGCACCACGCAGCAACCGGCGGCCAGGGCCGGGGCGAGTTTCCACGCGGTGGTGACCATGGGGAAATTCCACGGCACGATCAGGCCGACCACGCCGCACGGTTCGCGGCGCAGGCGGGCGCTGAAGTCATCGCTCGGCAACTCGACGGCGCTGTCCTGTTTCGCGTCCAGCCCTTCGGCCAGGCCCGCGTAGTACTCGAAGGTGGCGATCACATCATCGACGTCGATGGCCGCTTCAAACTGTGGCTTGCCGTTGTTGCTCGACTGCAAGTGCATCAACTGGTCACGACCGGCCTGCACGCCCGCGGCGATTTTGCGCAAGATCGCGCCGCGTTCGGCACCGGTGGTTTTCGACCAGTCGGCGAAGGCCCTGGTCGCCGCGCTGACGGCTTGATCGACCGCTTGCTCGTCACCGCCCACGACGGTGGTCAACAGGGCTTCGGTGGCCGGGTTGATCACGCGCAGATGTTCGCTGCCGGCCGACCATTTACCGTCGATGAACAGACCGTCCAGAGTCGTTGGAAAACTCATTTCGACACCGCCTGGGTCCACACTGCCTTAGTCCAGGTAGCCTGGTCGATTTCAATCAGGGTGGGCCCCTGGCGATCAGTGGCTACACGCAAGGCGCTGCGCAGTTGCTCGACATCGTTGACCGCTTCGGCGGCGCAGCCCAGAGCTTTGGCCACACCGATGAAGTCCGGGGTGTAGATGTCGACGCCAACCGGCTCGATGGCGCGGTTGACCATGTATTTCTTGATTTCTTCGTAGCCCTGGTTATTCCACAGCAGCACGATCACCGGCGTGCGCGCTTCAACGGCGCTGGCCAGCTCCGGCAGGGTGAATTGCAGGCCGCCGTCGCCGATCAGGCACACCACTGGCGGACGCGCACCGTTTTCCACACTGCCGCCGAGCCAGGCGCCGATCGCCGCCGGCAAGGCGTAGCCGAGGGTGCCGTAGCCGGTGGACGAGTTGAACCAGCGACGTGGGCGCTCAGGGTTGAACGTCAGGTTGCCGGTGTACACCGGTTGGGTGGAATCGCCGACGAATACCGCGTTCGGCAATTCGTACAGAACGGTTTCCAGGAAGCGGGTCTGGGCCAGGGTCGGCGCATCCCAGTTGGCGGCCAGTTCTTCACGCAAACGGGCGGCACGTACCTGGCCCCAATCGTTGCGGCGCTCGGCCAGGGATTTGTGGGACAACGCGCTGAGCAAGGCTTGGGCGGCGTTGCGCGAGTCGGCGACCAACGCAACATGTGGCGGGTAGTTGCGCACGGTCTGGTCCGGGTCGATGTCGACGCGCAGCAGCTTGCCGGGAATCTCGAAACCGCCGGCGAAGGTGACGTCATAGTCGGTTTCGGCCAGTTCGGTGCCGATGGCCAGCACCACGTCGGCCTCGGCGACCAGCGCGCGGGTTGCGACCAGGCTCTGGGTCGAACCGATCAGCAACGGGTGAGCAGATTCGAGCATGCCTTTGGCATTGATGGTCAGGGCGACAGGGGCATCCAGCAATTCGGCCAGCTCGGTCAGCTCGGCAGCGGCATCGATGGCACCGCCACCGGCGAGAATCAGCGGGCGCTTGGCGCCGGCCAGCAACTCGGTCATGCGGTTCACGGCGGTGGGTGCAGCACCGGCGCGGTCGATGTTTACCGGTACGCTCGTCAGCAGGTCATCGGCCTCTTCAACCAACACGTCCAACGGAATTTCGATGTGCACAGGACGCGGGCGACCGGCCTGGAACAGCGCAAAGGCACGGGCCAGCACGCCCGGCAATTCGGACGCCGACATCAGGGTGTGGGAGAACGCCGCCACGCCGCCAACCAGCGCGCTCTGGTTCGGCAGCTCATGCAGCTTGCCGCGACCGCCGCCCAACTGGTTGCGGGTCTGCACGCTGGAGATCACCAGCATCGGGATCGAATCGGCGTAGGCCTGGCCCATCGCCGTGGTGATGTTGGTCATGCCAGGGCCGGTGATGATGAAGCACACACCCGGTTTGCCGCTGGTGCGGGCATAGCCGTCGGCCATGAAGCCGGCGCCTTGTTCGTGACGCGGAGTGACGTGGTTGATGCTCGAACGGGCCAACCCGCGATACAGCTCCACGGTGTGAACCCCCGGGATGCCGAACACCTGCTCGACCCCGTAGTTTTCGAGTAACTTGACCAATACTTCGCCGCACGTCGCCATGTCATTGCCCTTCTTGTTCGTTTGAGACGCCGGGCCTGCGCTGTGTTTATGATGAATTCGCAGGTCCAGGGATGGCCTCATTGGAACGGGCGACACGTAGCCGCAACAATGGATAAAAAGTCATACTAGCCATGTCCTCACGTCATACCTTGGATCCCAATGAAACGACTGCCTCCCCTGCCGGCGCTGCACACTTTTCTGATTACCGCGCAGTGCTGCAACTTCACCCGGGCCGCCGAGCAACTGCACATCACCCAAGGCGCGGTGAGTCGACAGATCGCCGGGCTGGAAGATCATCTGGGTTATGAACTGTTCATCCGCCAGGCCCGGGGACTGGACCTGACCGCCGAGGGGCGCGAGTGGCTGCCACGGGTGCAGCAGATTTTCGGTTTGATCGACGAGGCGGTGGAGCAGATCGGCGAGAAGCGCGAAACCCTGCAACTCAAGGCGCCGACTTGTGTAATGCGTTGGCTGCTGCCACGCCTGTTGCAGTGGCAAAAAGAGCGGCCGGACGTGCCGGTTGAACTGACCACCACAGTCAAACACGGCGTGGACTTTCATCGCGAACAGTTCGATGCGGCGGTGATGTACGGCGGGCCGCCGGACAGCTCTCTTGAGTCTTGTCTGCTGTTCGATGAACAACTGACCCCCGTGTGTTCACGGCCCATGCTCGAAGGGTCGTTGGCTTTGCAAACTCCGGCTGACCTGCAACAACACTTGTTGCTGCACCCCACCCGCGATGAACGGGACTGGAAAGCCTGGTTGAAAGCGGCGGACGTGCACTTGACCAATGTCGGCAAGGGCCAGCACTTTGAAACGCTGGACCTGGCGATGTCGATGGCATCCCAGGGTACGGGCGTGGCAATTGGCGACTGGTCGTTGATCGGCGATGACCTGAATGCCGGGCGACTGGTCATGCCCTTTGAGTTGAAGGTGAAAACCGGATTGGCGTATTACCTGGTATTCCCGGAAAAACCTGCACCTTCGCCGAAGTTGCGCGAGTTGATGGGTTGGCTGGTGGAACAGGCGCAAAGTCGGTGAATACTTCGCCCCTGTGGGAGCGAGCCTGCTCGCGAAAGCGATCTGACAGCCGACATCGCTGTTGAATGTAAGTCCGTCTTCGCGAGCAGGCTCGCTCCCACAGGTGATTTGTGTGCTCAGTACCCGACGGTAAACCGCTGCCGAGAGTGCTTCGGCGCTTCGACTTCATCGAGCATCGCTATCGCATAGTCGGCGAACGTGATCCAGCTGCGCCCTTCACGGCTCACCAGCAAATCATCCTCGCCGATCCGAAACGAACCGCTGCGCTCACCCTCGACAAATTCCGCCGAGGGCGACACAAAGGTCCAGTCCAGTTCCTTTTCCTGACGCAGGTTTTCCAGAAACAAAGCTCCGGCGCTGGCCTCTGCCTTGTACTCCGCCGGGAAGCCTGCGCTATCGATCACCCGAGTGCCATCCGGCAACAACAGAGAACCGGCACCGCCCACTACCAGCAGGCGTTTGACCCCGGCCTGCTTCAGCGGTCCGATCACGGCACTGGCCGGAAGCGTGGCGAAATGCGCGGCACTGATCACCACATCATGCCCGGCGATCGCCGCTTGCAACGCGGCGGCATCCAGCGCGTCGACAGCCTTGCTGGCCACACCGGCACGCAGGCCGATCTTCGAGGTGTCACGGGCGATGGCGGTGACGCTATGACCGCGACGCAGGGCTTCTTCCAGCAGTTGGCTGCCGGCACGACCGGTGGCACCGATGATTGCGATATTGCTCATGACGTTCTCCTGTTGGCTGTATTCAATTTGACTTGTACACACAGATCATTGTGGTGAGGGAGCTTGCTCCCGCTCGGCTGCGAAGCAGCCGTAAAACCTGACAACACGAAGTACCTGACACACCGTTGGGGAGCGCTACGCACTCCAGCGGGAGCAAGCTCCCTCGCCACAAAAGCTTCTGCATCAGAAAAAACGGGTTACCACTTCATCTCGCCCTTGGCGACTTTGGCGCTCAGCTCCAGGGAGCTTTCTTCGCCCAGTGCCGGGAAGCGCTTTTTCATCGCGGCGATCAGTGCAGTGGAATCCTTGGCCTTGGCGGTTTCTTCGTCGAACGCCTTGATGTAATCGGCAGTGAACTGCACAGCGGCCTGGGACCGGGTGCTCTCGCCGAGATAGTGTCCTGGCACGATGGTTTCCGGATTCAACGTTTTGATCGAGTGCAGCGTAGCCAACCAATCGGCATGGGACTGCGGGGTCTGGGTGTCGGCCATCCACACATGGATGTTTTGTGCCACAACCACACCACCGACCACGGCCTTGATCGAAGGGATCCAGACGAAGCTGCGATCCGGTTGTTTGCCTTCCAGGCCGACCACCTGCAACTTCTGCCCTTCGAGGATCAGGCTGTCGCCCTTGAGTACCTCGGGCACGATGGTTTTGGCCGGCGCGTCAGCCCCCAGCTTCGGCCCCCAGAACGCTAATTTTCCGGCGACGGTCTGCTTGATGTGATCAACGGTCGGTTGCGAAGCGAGCACCTTGGCCTTGGGGAATGCAGCGGTCAGGGTGTCGAGGCCGAAGTAGTAATCCGGGTCGCCGTGGCTGATGTAGATGGTGGTCAATTGCTTGCCGCTGGCACGGATTTTTTCCACCACCTGCTCGGCCTGGGACTTACCGAATTGCGCGTCCACCAGGATCACCTCTTTCGCACCGCTGACCAGCACCGAGGTCACCGGGAAAATCGCCTGGGTTCCAGGGTTGTAGACATCCAGCGTCAGCGTCGATGCACTGGCGTGGGCGGCAAAACCGAGGGCGGTGGCGAGGAAAATACGCTTGATCATTTTTTACACCGTGTTCTGAATGGAAAGCCCGCCCTCTGTGGGAGCGAGCCCGCTCGCGAAGGTCGCAAGGGCAACGCGTTCAACCCTGTCTGCACGCGTTATCGTTGACGACCTTCGCGAGCAGGCTCGCTCCCACAGAAGAACAGAAGCCCGAGTAGGCATGGGCACAGAGCTTAGTTGCCTGGTTCAGTACAAAAAATGCGATGCTGGAACATAGTTTGTTTCTGAAATCGGGCAAATCATGGATCGTCTACAAGCAATGCGGGTGTTCGTCACAGTGGTCGACCTCGGCAGCCAGTCAGCGGCAGCCGATCATCTGGAGCTGTCGCGACCGGTGGTTTCCCGGTATCTGGCGGAACTGGAAGACTGGGTTGGCGCACGCCTGATGCACCGCACCACACGCAAGTTGAGCCTGACCGCCGCCGGCAGCGAAACCCTGCCCCGCTGCCGCCAGATGCTGGAGCTATGCAACGACCTGCAAGCCGCGGTCAGCGAGCCGGACGACGCCCCCCGCGGCCTGCTGCGCATCAGCGTCAGCACTTCGTTCGGCCAGGCGCAACTGGCGGAAGCCATGGCGGCATACGTCAAGCGCTATCCCGGCGTCAGCATCGACATGCAGATGCTCGACCGCACGGTGAACCTGGTGGATGAGCGCATCGACCTGGCGATCCGCACCAGCAACGACCTGGACCCGAACCTGATCGCCCGTCGACTCACGGTCTGCCGTTCCGTGATCTGCGCCTCCCCCGCTTACCTGCGCGAGCATCCGACGCCGCAGCGGGTCGAAGACCTGAGCCAGCACAACTGCCTGACCCACTCCTACTTCGGCAAAAGCCTCTGGCATTTCGAACAGGACGGCGAACAGGTCTCGGTGCCGGTGCAAGGGAACATCAGCGCCAACGAAGCCAGCACCCTGCTGCGTGCGGCCATGGCTGGCGCCGGGGTGGCGATGCTGCCTACCTATCAGGCCGGGGTGCACATCCACAGCGGCGAGCTGGTGCGCCTGCTGCCCCATGCCGAACCACGGCAGTTGAACATCTATGCGGTGTATGCCTCGCGCAAGCACATGCCCGCGGCGTTGCGCAGTTTGCTGGATTTTCTGGTGATGAGATTTCCCGAAACACCTGCGTGGGATGTTGGCCTGTAACCGCAATTCCCCTGTGGGAGCGAGCCTGCTCGCGAATGCGGAGTGTCAGTCAACGAATTGTTGAACGTTAAACCGTATTCGCGAGCAGGCTCGCTCCCACAATGGGAAACATCAGTGTTCTGAATGTCGTGGCACATGCATGACTTGGTTTGCTGGCATCTCACCGACCCTGACCTATGCTCAATGTAAATACCCACGGGTATTCGTTCAGAGGTCGACGCCATGAACATCAGAACAAGAAGGTACCTCGCCATTTTCATCACCTGCGCGGTAACGCTCGGGCTGTATGGCGCTGCGGCCTGGCGCGTGGAGCAGTTGCGCAACCTGCCCCGTGATTACGCCAGCTGCAATTTCGAGCGTTGCATTCCCCACAACGCGACCCTCAACGCCCTGCGCTGACGAATGCCGTTGAAGACAGCGGATCAGGCCTGGTTGTCCTGATCGGCCTTCAAGCGGTCGCGAAACGCCTTGGGCGAAATCCCCACCCGTCGTCGGAACAGGCGCGTGAAGTTTGTCGGATCAGAGAACCCCAATACATCGGACATTTCATAGATGGTCATGCTGGTGTAGGTCAGCAAGCGCTTGGCCTCCAACAACTGCCGTTCGTGCATGATCTGCAAGGCCGGTTGCCCCGCCAGTTCGCGGCAGGTGCCGTTGAGGTGGGACACGGAAATGCCCAGCCGATGAGCCAGGTCCTCGACCTTGACGTGCTGGCGATAGGTCTCCTCCACCAGTTGAATGAAACCGTTGAGGTATTCCCGGGCACGCTGCGGCCGTTGTGTGGCTGAGTGCCGCTGGATCACCTGGCGGCTAACCCACACCATGATCACGCTGACCAGCGAATGCATGAGCATTTCCCGCGCCGGTTGGTGGCCTGTGTATTCGGTTTGCAAGGCAGCAAACAGGCTGTTGAGGTACTCACTGTCCTTGCCGGCCGGGTAACTTTCGGGCTGGGCCAGGGCATTGACCGAGTTACCCAGTTGCGCCTGGAGATGGGCGACCAGTGGCGCGGCCAGGGTCACGACGAACCCTTCGACGTCTTCGGAAAAACGGTAGCCATGCACCGACAGCGGTGGCATGACCAGGATCGCCGGTTCGTTCAGTTGCGTGCGTTTACCTTCGATTTCAAGCTCTGCCTGACCTTTGAATACGAAGAGCAACTGGCATAAATCGGCATGGCGGTGGGGTTTGATTTCCCATTGATGTTCGCGGCTGCGTTTGGAGATGGTTTCACAGTGCAGCAAGTCCGGGGTTGGCCAATCCAGGCTTTCACCGTAGAGCTTGAACACTGGAATCGAAGGCAGGTCAGGCTTGTTCATCACTTCAATCCAGGCCTCGGAATAGATGACGGGCGATAATCGCACCGATTGGCAGAATGTACAGGTATCGGCTCAGTTTTCACCTTCAATTGACAGACCCGCAAGGGAAAAATGCAAGCACTCGATCCATAAAAATCACTCACCGACCTTGGTCGCGTGGAGCTTGCGAGTCATAAAAACAATGAAAATGCTGAAAACCCAAGTCGCCATTATTGGTGCCGGCCCCTCCGGTCTATTGCTCGGCCAATTACTGCACAACGCCGGTATCGACACCCTGATTCTCGAGCGTCAGACGCCCGATTACGTGCTCGGGCGCATCCGTGCCGGTGTCCTTGAACAAGGCATGGTAGAGCTGTTGCGCCAGGCCGGCGTGAGTCAGCGCATGGACGCCGAAGGGTTGGTCCACGGCGGCTTCGAACTGGCGCTCGATCACCGCCAGGTGCACATCGATCTGCAAGCCCTTACCGGCGGTAAAACGGTGATGATCTACGGCCAGACCGAAGTCACCCGCGACCTGATGGCCGCTCGTCGGGAGGCCGGTGCGCAGACGATTTACCAGGCCGCCAACGTGGTGCCCCATGGCATGAAAACCGAAGAAACCTTCGTCACCTTCGAGAAGGACGGCGAGCAGTATCGCCTCGATTGCGACTACATCGCCGGTTGCGACGGTTTCCATGGGGTGGCACGGCAGTCGATACCCGCCGAGTGCCTGAAGGTGTTCGAACGAGTCTATCCCTTTGGCTGGCTGGGGATACTGGCCGACACCCCGCCGGTCCACGAAGAGCTGGTCTACGCTCGCCACGAACGCGGTTTCGCCCTGTGCAGCATGCGCTCGGCGACACGCACCCGTTACTACCTGCAAGTACCGGCGGATGAAAAGGTCGAGGCCTGGTCTGATCAACGCTTCTGGGATGAACTCAAAACCCGTTTGCCGCAAGCCCTGGCGGAAAAACTGGTGACCGGACCGTCCATCGAAAAAAGCATCGCGCCGCTGCGCAGTTTCGTGGTCGAACCGATGCAGTATGGGCGCATGTTCCTGGTTGGCGACGCCGCGCACATTGTCCCGCCCACCGGCGCCAAGGGCCTGAACCTGGCGGCAAGCGACGTCAGTACCTTGTTCAATATTCTGCTGAAGGTTTACCGCGAAGGCCGTGTCGACTTGCTGGAAAAGTACTCCGCCATCTGCCTGCGCCGGGTATGGAAAGCCGAGCGGTTTTCCTGGTGGATGACGTCGATGCTGCACCGTTTCGAGGATCACGATGCCTTCAGCCAACGCATCGCCGAGTCGGAACTGGAGTACTTCGTCGACTCTGAGGCCGGTCGAAAAACCATCGCAGAAAATTACGTCGGCCTTCCTTATGAGGCTATCGAATAGCTTCCTACCGACTTACACTGGCGAGCACTTACCCGCTCGCCAGCCCCTTGCGGGTCAATCACTGCCCGCAGGTTCTCCCGTGACCAATCTCAACCAGCCTGAAACGCCCAAACCGGCCCTTCGCAGCGTGCTGGTCGCCCTGATGATGGCGATCTTTCTCGGTGCGCTGGACCAGACCATCGTCGCCGTGTCGATGCCGGCCATTTCCGCGCAATTCAAGGACGTCAGCCTGCTGGCCTGGGTGATTTCCGGCTACATGGTGGCGATGACGGTGGCGGTGCCGATCTACGGCAAACTGGGCGATCTGTACGGGCGGCGCAAGTTGATGTTGTTCGGCATGGGCCTGTTCACCCTGGCGTCGTTGTTCTGCGGCATGGCCCAGAGCATGGAGCAACTGGTGCTGGCGCGGATCTTTCAGGGGATCGGCGCGGGCGGGATGATTTCGGTCAGCCAGGCGATCATCGGCGACATCGTGCCGCCGCGCGAACGCGGGCGTTATCAGGGTTACTTCAGCAGCATGTATGCGGTGGCCAGCGTGGCCGGTCCGGTGCTCGGCGGTTATATGACCGAATACCTGTCCTGGCGCTGGGTGTTCCTGATCAATCTGCCGCTGGGACTTGGCGCCTGGTGGGTGGCCCAGCGCAACCTGGTTGGGCTGCCGATTCCGCAGCGCACCCCCATCATCGATTACCTGGGCACGCTGCTGATGATCATCGGCCTGACCGCGCTGTTGCTTGGTATCACTGAGGTCGGTCAGGGGTATTCATGGCGCAGCAGCGAAGTGCTCGGTCTCTTTGCTTGCGCCGGCGTCGTGCTGGCGGCGTTTGTCTGGCATGAGCGCCGCGCGCGGGAGCCGCTGCTGCCGATGCACCTGTTCGCCAACCGCAATGCCCTGCTGTGCTGGTGCACGATTTTCTTCACCAGTTTCCAGGCGATTTCGTTGATCGTGCTGATGCCGCTGCGCTTTCAGAGCGTTACTGGCGCCGGCGCCGACAGTGCAGCGCTGCATTTGCTGCCACTGGCGATGGGGCTGCCGATAGGTGCGTATTTCGCCGGCCGTCGCACCTCGGTGACCGGTCGCTATAAACCGCAGATTCTCACCGGTGCGATCCTGATGCCGATCTCGATCCTCGGCATGGCCTTCAGCCCGCCCCAGGCTTTTGTGTTGAGCAGTTTGTTCATGCTGCTCAGCGGGATCGCCTCGGGCATGCAATTCCCGACGTCTTTGGTGGGTACGCAGAACTCGGTGGAACAGCGAGACATCGGTGTCGCCACCAGCACCACCAACCTGTTCCGTTCGCTGGGCGGCGCGGTGGGCGTTGCCCTGATGTCGGCGCTTCTGCTGGCGCTTTTGCAGGATTCGAGCTTCGCGCACCTGGCCGGCTCGTCACTGATTGCCGAGGGACATTCGGGCAATGTTCTGCTGGACGGCCTGAACGCCACACCGGGGGATGCGCAGAACGCCTTGCGCGCCGAACTGCTGCTGACCTTCCGGCATTTGCTGATGGTCAGCGCGGCGGTGTCGTTGCTGGGACTGGCGGCGGCGGTTGCCATGCCGAACATGTTGCTGCGCGGGCGTGAGGACAAGGTTCGGTAGCCAGACCGCGTCCCCACCATTCGCGAGCAGGCTCGCTCCCACAGGTGCGCGGTCC
>NZ_JBSVWS010000147.1:0-15738 GCF_054071155.1 Pseudomonas sp. SDO5532_S415
ACAGATATGTAGATGTTGACTGACACCACCCCTTCGCGAGCAGGCTCGCTCCCACAAAGGTTTTGCGACCATTGAAGGTTAAGGCGAGGCTGGGTAGGGCTTTTGTTCAGAGTGGTCGCCGAGCTGGCACCCTTGTTGCTAACACCTAACTACCCGCCGAGTGAGTGTCAAAAAATTGCGGGTCGCCAACGACGCGTCAAAGAGAGAAACCATGAGCCAAGGTATTGAATTCAATCGGTTGATGCTGGATATGCGCGCCATGCAAATGGACGCCATGTCTGCGCCGAAATCGACTGCCGCCGTCCCTGAACTGAATGGCAGCAGCTTTTCCGACATGCTCGGTCAGGCCGTCAATAAAGTGAACGACACCCAGCAGGCTGCCGGTCAATTGGCCAGTGCCTTCGAGATCGGCAAGAGCGGCGTCGACCTGACGGACGTAATGATTTCCTCACAGAAGGCCAGCGTGTCGTTTCAGGCGTTGACCCAAGTGCGTAACAAGTTGGTTCAGGCCTACCAAGACATCATGCAGATGCCGGTTTAAGGACGAGATTGAGTCATGGCAGAAGCAGTCGCCGATAATGTTCCGGCCAAGGCCACACCCATAGACGGCAAGCCGCCGCTGTTCGGGTTGTCCTTCCTGGAAAACCTCTCCGAGATGACCATGTTGCGTCAGGTGGGCCTGTTGGTCGGCCTGGCCGCGAGCGTGGCGATTGGTTTTGCCGTGGTGTTGTGGTCCCAGCAGCCGGACTACCGTCCGCTGTACGGCAGCCTTGCCGGTATGGACGCCAAGCAGGTCATGGATACCCTGGGTGCCGCCGATATTCCTTATACCGTTGAACCCAACTCCGGTGCCTTGCTGGTCAAGGCCGAAGACCTGTCCCGTGCGCGCCTGAAACTGGCCGGCGCTGGTGTCACTCCCAGCGACGGCAACATCGGTTTCGAAATTCTCGACAAGGACCAGGGCCTGGGTACCAGCCAGTTCATGGAGGCTACCCGCTACCGTCGTGGCCTCGAAGGCGAACTGGCCCGCACCATCTCCAGCCTGAACAACGTCAAGGGTGCCCGCGTGCACCTGGCGATTCCGAAGAGTTCGGTGTTCGTGCGCGATGAGCGCAAGCCGAGCGCGTCGGTACTGGTTGAACTCTATTCCGGTCGCTCGCTGGAGCCGGGCCAGGTCGTGGCCATCGTCAATCTGGTGGCGACCAGCGTTCCCGAACTCAGCAAATCGCAGATCACCGTGGTCGACCAGAAGGGCAACCTGCTCTCGGATCAGGCGGAAAACTCCGAACTGACCATGGCCGGCAAGCAATTCGACTACAGCCGTCGCATGGAAAGCATGCTCACCCAGCGTGTGCACAACATCCTGCAACCGGTGCTGGGCAACGATCGCTACAAGGCTGAAGTGTCTGCTGATGTGGACTTCAGTGCAGTCGAGTCGACCTCCGAGCAGTTCAATCCGGATCAACCGGCGTTGCGCAGCGAGCAGTCGGTCAACGAACAACGTACCGCCAGCAATGGTCCGCAAGGTGTGCCGGGTGCCCTGAGCAACCAGCCACCGTCGCCGGCATCCGCGCCGCAAACCACCGGCGGCGCCACCGCAGCGGCGGGCATGGTGCAGCCAGGCCAGCCACTGATCGATGCCAATGGTCAGCAAATCATGGACCCGGCCACCGGTCAGCCGATGCTGGCGCCGTACCCGGCGGACAAGCGTCAACAATCGACCAAGAACTTCGAACTCGACCGTTCCATCAGCCACACCAAGCAGCAGCAGGGTCGATTGAATCGCCTGTCGGTGTCGGTGGTGGTGGATGACCAGGTCAAGGTCAACCCGGCCAATGGCGAAACCACCCGCGCGCCGTGGACGGCCGATGAGTTGGCGCGCTTCACACGTTTGGTCCAGGATGCGGTCGGTTTCGACGCCAGCCGTGGCGACAGTGTCAGCGTGATCAACATGCCGTTCTCCGCTGATCGCGGGGAAGTGATTGCCGACATTCCGTTCTACTCCCAGCCGTGGTTCTGGGACATCGTCAAGCAAGTGCTGGGTGTCTTGTTCATTCTGGTGCTGGTGTTCGGCGTGCTGCGTCCGGTGCTCAACAACATCACCGGTGGCGGCAAGGACAAGCAGCTGGCCGGCATTGGCAGCGACGTCGAGTTGGGTGGCATGGGCGGCCTGGACGGTGAATTGGCCAACGACCGTGTCAGCCTCGGCGGCCCGACCAGCATCCTGCTGCCGAGCCCGAGTGAAGGCTATGACGCACAGTTGAACGCAATCAAGAGTCTGGTGGCAGAAGACCCGGGTCGTGTGGCTCAGGTCGTGAAAGAGTGGATTAACGCAGATGAGTGATAACCGAGCCGTTGCCGCCAAACTGACCAAGGTCGACAAAGCCGCGATCCTGTTGCTGTCCCTGGGTTCTACCGACGCTGCCCAGGTGCTGCGCCACATGGGACCCAAGGAGGTCCAGCGTGTGGGCGTGGCCATGGCCCAGATGGGTAACGTGCACCGCGAGCAGGTCGAGCAGGTGATGAGCGAGTTCGTCGACATCGTCGGCGACCAGACCAGCCTGGGTGTCGGCTCCGACGACTACGTGCGCAAAATGCTCACCCAGGCCCTGGGCGAAGACAAGGCCAACGGCCTGATCGACCGTATCCTGCTGGGTGGCAACACCAGTGGCCTCGACAGCCTGAAGTGGATGGAACCGCGCGCGGTCGCTGACGTGATCCGCTACGAGCACCCGCAGATCCAGGCGATCGTGGTGGCGTATCTCGATCCGGACCAGGCCGGTGAAGTCCTCGGCAACTTCGATCACAAGGTCCGGCTGGACATCATTCTGCGGGTCTCTTCGCTGAACACCGTGCAGCCGGCGGCGCTCAAAGAACTCAACCAGATTCTCGAGAAGCAGTTCTCCGGCAACTCGAATGCCTCGCGCACCACCCTGGGCGGCATCAAGCGCGCGGCCGACATCATGAACTTCCTCGACAGCTCCATCGAAGGTCAGCTCATGGACTCGATCCGCGAAGTCGACGAAGACCTGTCCGGTCAGATCGAAGACCTCATGTTCGTGTTCAACAACCTGGCCGATGTCGACGACCGCGGTATCCAGGCGCTGCTCCGCGAGGTGTCCTCCGACGTGCTGGTGCTGGCCCTCAAGGGCTCGGACGAAAACGTCAAAGAGAAGATCTTCAAGAACATGTCCAAGCGTGCCGCCGAACTGTTGCGCGACGACCTCGAAGCCAAGGGCCCGGTACGCGTCAGCGACGTGGAAACCGCGCAGAAGGAAATCCTCACCATCGCCCGCCGTATGGCCGAAGCCGGAGAAATCGTTCTCGGCGGCAAGGGCGGCGAGGAAATGATCTAACACCATGGCCAAGCATGACGATTCACCCACTGACCTGATCCGGGCCAGGGATGTCAGTGGTTTCGATACCTGGGCGCTGCCCAGCTTCGACCCGCCGGAACCCGAGCCTGAGCCGGAGCCGGAACCCGAGCCGCCGGAAATGGAAGAAGTGCCGCTGGAGGAAGTCCAGCCGCTGACCCTTGAAGAACTCGAAAGCATTCGTCAGGAAGCCTACAACGAAGGCTTCGCGGTGGGTGAGCGAGAAGGTTTCCACAGCACCACGCTCAAGGTTCGCCAGGAAGCGGAAGCGGCGCTGGCACCCAAGATCGCGGGGCTGGAGCAACTGATGACGCACCTGTTCGAGCCCATCGCCGAACAGGACACGCTGATCGAAAAATCCCTGGTCGACCTCGTGCAGCACATCACCAGACAGGTGATTCAGCGCGAACTGGCCATTGACTCGACACAAATCGAACACGTCATGCGCGAAGCCCTCAAGCTGCTGCCACTGGGCGTGGGCAATGTGCGGCTGTACATCAATCCGCAGGATTTCGAACAGGTCAAAGCCCTGCGCGAACGCCACGAAGAAAGCTGGCGCATCGTCGAGGACGAATCGCTATTGCCGGGCGGTTGTCGGGTCGAGACCGAACACAGCCGTATCGACGCCACGGTCGAAACCCGCGTCAAGCAGGTCATGGACAAGTTGCTCGATCAGCTGCACGAACAGGCCTTGCACCCGGCCGCGCCGGACTTGAGCCTTGAACTGCCGATCGAAGGCAAGCCTGCGCCGGTCATTTCCGATGCGCCTTGAACGCACCAGTTTCGCCAAGCGCCTGGGCAGTTATGCCGAGGCCACGCAACTGGCGGGCGCACCGATCCTCGAAGGCCGCCTGCTGCGCATGGTCGGCCTGACCCTCGAAGCCGAAGGCTTGCGTGCGGCCATGGGCAGTCGCTGCATGGTCATCAACGACGACAGCTATCATCCGGTGCAGGTCGAAGCCGAAGTCATGGGCTTCTCCGGCAGTAAGGTCTTTTTGATGCCGGTCGGTAGCGTTGCCGGTATTGCCCCGGGCGCCCGGGTCGTTCCGCTGTCGGACAGCGGTCGCTTGCCGATGGGCATGAGCATGCTCGGCCGTGTACTCGATGGCGCCGGCCGTGCGCTGGACGGCAAGGGCGGGATGAAGGCCGAAGACTGGGTGCCGATGGACGGTCCGACCATCAACCCGCTCAAACGTGAACCGATCAGCGAACCGCTGGATGTGGGCATTCGCTGCATCAACGGTATGTTGACGGTCGGTCGCGGTCAGCGGCTCGGGCTGTTTGCCGGTACCGGTGTCGGTAAATCCGTGCTGCTGGGCATGATGACCCGCTTCACCGAGGCCGACATTATCGTGGTCGGGCTGATCGGTGAGCGGGGTCGTGAAGTTAAAGAATTCATCGAGCACATCCTCGGTGAAGAAGGCCTCAAGCGCTCGGTGGTGGTGGCGTCCCCGGCGGACGATGCACCGTTGATGCGTCTGCGCGCGGCCATGTACTGCACGCGAATCGCCGAGTATTTCCGCGACAAGGGCAAGAACGTCCTGTTGCTGATGGACTCGCTGACCCGTTTCGCCCAGGCCCAGCGGGAAATCGCCCTGGCCATTGGCGAGCCGCCGGCCACCAAGGGCTATCCGCCGTCGGTGTTCGCCAAATTGCCGAAACTGGTGGAACGGGCCGGTAATGCCGAGAAGGGCGGCGGTTCGATCACCGCGTTCTATACCGTGTTGTCCGAAGGCGATGACCAGCAAGACCCGATTGCCGACTCGGCGCGAGGTGTGCTCGACGGGCACATCGTGCTGTCGCGGCGACTGGCCGAGGAAGGCCATTACCCGGCCATCGACATCGAGGCGTCCATCAGCCGGGTCATGCCGGCGGTGGTGTCGCCGGAACACATGACCCGAGCGCAGTATTTCAAGCAACTGTGGTCGCGCTATCAACAGAGCCGGGACCTGATCAGCGTGGGTGCTTACGTCGCCGGCGGTGACCGCGAGACTGACCTGGCGATTTCCCTGCAACCGCAACTGGTCAAATACTTGCGTCAGGGCCTCAACGACAGCATCAGCCTGGGCGAAAGCGAAGCGTACCTCGCGTCGATCTTCGCGCCCGCGGCGGGCGGTTAACCGACCATGGCCCAGACTCGGACAGGGCGCCTGGCCCCCGTGGTGGAAATGGCCGAAAAGGCCGAGAAAACCGCCGTCCAGCGCCTGGGGCACTTTCAGGGTCAGGTGCGCCTGGCGGAAAGCAAACTCGCCGACCTCGAAGCCTTTCGGCTCGACTACCAGGAACAGTGGATCGTGCGCGGTAGCGGCGGCGTGTCCGGCCAATGGCTGCTGGGGTATCAGGGTTTTCTTGCGCAACTGGGCACGGCCATCGATCAGCAGCGGCAAAGCCTGGCCTGGCACCAGAACAACCTGAACAAGGCGCGGGACACCTGGCAACAGGCCTTCGCCCGGGTCGAGGGATTGCGTAAGCTGGTTCAGCGTTACATGGATGAGGCGCGGGCGCTGGAGGACAAGCGCGAGCAGAAACTGCTCGACGAATTGTCCCAGCGGTTGCCTCGCCAGGACCAATATTGAATCAATTGGACCGCGTTATCGTTCTTCGCGAGCAGGCTCGCTCCCACAGTAGGTCGCGTTCTTACAAGGGAATGCGGTCTACCTGTGGGAGCGAGCCTGCTCGCGAAGAGGGATTCAAGGCTCTCACAAATTTGCTGCCTTGCCCCAACCTCTACCCAATGCTAAACCTTGTACAAGCAGGTTTACCAATGACAAGGAAGCCATGACATGTCAGTCGTTACAGAAGTCTCTGCGGATGGGCAAAAACTGACGATCTCGGTCAAGGGACGATTCGATTTCGCCAAGCATCAGGAGTTTCGGGAGTCCTACGAGGACAAGGCGCTCGCCGAGGTTGTGATCGACCTCAAAGAGGCAACCTATCTCGACAGCTCCGCACTGGGCATGCTGCTCCTGTTGCGTGATCACGCCGGTGGCGACGATTCCGATATTCGCGTGGTCAACAGCAGTTCCGACGTGAGGAAAATCCTCGCCATCTCCAATTTCGACAAACTGTTCGACATCAGTTGATCGCCGTGCAGCCTGCACTCGAATCGCTGACGATTCTGATCGCTGAAGACAGCGCGGCTGATCGCATGCTGTTGTCGAGTATCGTCCGGCGACAGGGGCATCAAGTACTCACGGCTGCCAATGGCGCTGAAGCGGTCGAGGCGTTTCGCCAACAACGGCCGCAACTGGTGTTGATGGACGCAATGATGCCGGTGATGGATGGTTTCGAAGCCGCCCGACAGATCAAGGATCTGGCCGGGGAAACCCTGGTGCCGATCATCTTCCTTACCTCGCTGTCTGAGAGCGAAGCCTTGGCCCGCTGCCTGGAGGTCGGAGGTGACGATTTTCTGGCGAAGCCGTACAACCAGGTGATTCTCGCCGCCAAAATCAAGGCGATGGACCGTCTACGACGGTTGCAGACGACGGTGCTGCAGCAACGCGACCAGATCGCCCGGCATCACGACTACCTGCTCAACGAGCAGCGGGTAGCCAAGGCCGTGTTCGACAAAGTAGCCCATTCCGGCTGTTTGAAAGCGCCGAACATCCGCTATCTGCAATCGCCCTACGCACTGTTCAACGGCGATTTGCTATTGGCTGCGTTCACCCCGGCCGGCGACATGCACGTGTTGCTGGGCGATTTTACCGGCCATGGCTTGCCGGCCGCAGTGGGGGCAATGCCCCTGGCCGAAGTCTTTTACGGCATGACCGCCAAGGGCTATGGCCTGGCGGAAACCCTGCGCGAAATGAATGCCAAGCTCAAGCGCATCCTGCCGGTGGACATGTTCTGTTGCGCAACGATGCTATGCCTGAGTTTTCAGCGGCGTTCGGTCGAGGTCTGGAACGGCGGCATGCCGGACGGCTACCTGCACAGTATTGCCACGGGGGAGCGCACGCTGCTGACGGCCCGGCACTTGCCGCTTGGCGTGCTGAGCCCGCAAACCTTCGACGACCGCACCGAAGTGTTTCCGATGGCCATCGGGGATCGGGTGTTTCTGTTGTCCGACGGGGTGATCGATACCTGCGATGCCAATGAGCAGTTGTTTGGCGTGCAGCGCTTGCAGCAGGTGTTTGCGGCCAATCGACAGCCCGATGCGTTGTTCGAGGACATCAACCAGGCGTTGAGGGATTTTCGCGGTGAGGCCCGGGACGATGTCAGCATGGTCGAAGTCAGCCTGCCGGACCCGGCGCAACTGAGTCCGCCTTCGCCGGTCTATTCCGACAGCGGTCAGTCCTGTCCGCTGGACTGGTCGGTGAGTTTCGAATATCGCGCCGCCACGCTCAAACGCTTCAACCCCCTGCCGTATCTGCTGCAATTGCTGCTTGAGGTGCACGGTCTGCGGACACAGAGCGGCGCGCTGTACAGTGTTCTGGCCGAGTTGTATTCCAATGCCCTGGAGCATGGGGTGCTGGGTCTGGATTCAAACCTCAAGAGCGATGTCGCCGGTTTTGCCCGTTACTACCAGCAGCGTAATTCGCGCCTGGATGAACTGCAGGACGGTTACGTGCGAGTCCATTTGCAGGTTACGCCGCAGGGCGAGGGTGGGTGTCTGGTAATACGCGTCGAGGACAGCGGCAAGGGATTTGATGTCGAGCGAGTGATGGAACGTCCGGTCGATCCTGTCCGTTTGTCGGGACGTGGCGTCAATCTGATCCGTCAATTGGGGCATAACGCCAGTTGGTCCGACGATGGTCGAAGTGCCCGCGTGGAGTTTTTCTGGGAGGCTCTGGCATAATCCGCGCATTCTTGATCAAGGAGTGAGCAAGTGACTGACAAACATCTGGACCCGGACGTGCTCAGTGCATTGCGGGAAGTCATGGAGGATGAGTTTTCGACGTTGGTCGAAACCTTCCTCGCGGACTGCGAAGAGCGGTTGCAGCAATTGACTGTAGCTGGCGATGTCACTCGGATTCTCGAGACTGCGCATAGCTTCAAGGGCAGCAGCAGCAACATGGGCGCGATTCGCCTGGCCGAACTGTGTCATGACCTGGAGCAACAGGCCAAAGAGCGAAACTTTTCCGCCATTGAAACGCTGGTCGCTGAAATCGCCCGCGAATTCGCCTTGGTCCGGCCACTTTATGAAGACGAGCGACAGCGTTCGCTCTCTGCCATCGCGACCGTTCGGCCGTATTAATTACGATCGGACAAAACTGGCTCGACCTTTGCAGCCAACTCTCCCAACTGTACCTACGATCCCAGTGCAGCGGAGACCGTTAAATGCCCGTTACCCCCAATTTGCTTCTTCAGGCCGCCGCGCAGGCCAAGACTCAAGCCGCCTCCGCCAATTCCACGGCGCTGTCCGCTGAGCCCGGGGACAAGGCTTCCAGCTTCGCTCAGGTGTACGCCAAGCAGGCGCAGAGCAAACCTGTTGCAGCGGCTGATGGTTCGGCCAAGCCGGCCCGTGACAAAGCGGCGGACAGCACCGGCAAGAAGGATGTCGCTGACGACAAATCTGCCGCCCCGGAACCGGTCGTTGCCGATAGCGGCAAAACCTTGCCCGCCGATAAACCGGCGCAGGTTGACGATAAGACGAGCGATGAATCGGCGGACACTACGCAGACGCCAGTTGCCGATGCAGCGCCTGTCGACCCGACGCTCGACCCTGCTTTACTGCAAGTCGTGCAACCAACGGTCGCTGTGCCGGTTCCGGCAACACCGCCCGTGGTCGATGCCGCACAGCTGCAGGTTCAGGCCCCGGTGGCCGCGGCTGTCACCTTGCCAGTGTCAGCGGCCGCCGCCACCACCGAAACCGATTTCGACCCCGAAGCCGATCCGCTCGACGCGCTGCCCGCCGTGCGCATGGCCATGGAGCAGAGCGGCCACGTTTCCGCATCCAGCCAGGCACAACCCAAAGCCGCAGCGACACCTGCCCAGGCCCAGGCCGATGGTGAGCAGACCTCGGCGCAGAACTTTGCCGCCGGCATGGCCAACATGCTCGATGTGCAGGCCGGCAAGGACAGCACCAGCCAGGGTGGCGACAAGGCGTTCAGCGGCCTGATCGATGCGGGGCTCAAGGATCTCACATCGGCCAGCAGCGATACCCGGGTCGACGATTTCGCCAACCGCCTGGCGGCATTGACGCAAGCGGCCACGCCGAAAACCGCCAATGCCTTGCCGGTGAACCAGCCGATTGCCATGCATCAGAGCGGCTGGACCGAGGAAGTGGTGAATCGGGTCATGTACCTGTCCAGCGCCAACCTCAAGGCGGCTGACATCCAGTTGCAACCGGCTGAACTGGGGCGCCTCGACATTCGTGTGAACATGGTGCCGGACCAGCAGACCCAGGTGACGTTCATGAGCGCACACCCAAGCGTTCGCGAGGCGCTGGACGGCCAGGTTCATCGCCTGCGGGACATGTTCGCGCAACAGGGCATGGGCCAGGTCGACGTCAACGTCTCCGACCAGTCCCGGGGGTCGCAGCAGGGGCAGGAGCAGGCTCAGCAGAGTCAGGGCGGGCGAACCAGTGCCAGCGGTGGCCGCCTTGATTCAATGGATGACGAGCTGACCCCAAGCGTTGCCGAAGTGGCCGCGCCGGTGACCAGCGTGATTGGCTCCAGCGCCGTTGACTACTACGCCTGATCAAACCAAACACCCAACCCTGTGGGAGCGAGCCTGCTCGCGAAGGCGCCAGATCAGACACCTTTTAGGTAACTGACAGATTGCTTTCGCGAGCAGGCTCGCTCCCACAAGGGGCTTGTGGTGTTCTTCGGATCGCTTGCGGTCCACCCATCTCCCTCCCGACACTTCTGGCATAACACTTGCTCTTGCCTATCCGTGCGACTGTGAAAACCCGAATAGTGACGGATTATTGGCATGGCGAAGAGCGACGCAGCAGTAAAAGACCCCGCAACCAAAGGCAAAATCAAGCTGATTATCGTGATCGTGCTGGCCTTGCTGCTGGCGATCGGTTTGTCCGTGGGGGCGACCTGGTACTTCATGCACAGCGCCCAGAGCAAGCCTGCCGCCGCGGCTGAAATCGCTCCGGTGGGTAAGCAACCGGCGATTTTCGAGTCCATGGCGCCTGCGTTTGTTGCCAACTACAACCAGAACGGCCGTCAGCGCTACATGCAGGTGAGCATCACCATGCTCGCGCGCAATCAGGTGGACCTGGACGCGCTCAAGATTCACATGCCGGTGATCCGCAATAACCTGGTCATGCTGTTCTCCGGGCAGGACTTCGCCACGCTCGCGTCGCCGGTCGGCCAGGAAATGCTGCGTCAGAAAGCCACGGCCAGCGTCCAGGAAGTGGCGCAGAAAGAGCTCGGCAAAGTGGTCGTCGAACAGTTGCTTTTCACTAATTTCGTACTGCAGTAGGAACACGACATGGCCGTGCAGGACCTGCTGTCCCAGGATGAAATCGACGCGCTGTTGCATGGCGTGGACGATGGTCTGGTACAGACCGATAACGCTGCCGAACCCGGCACCGTCAAAAGCTACGACCTGACCAGCCAGGATCGCATCGTCCGTGGACGCATGCCGACCCTGGAGATGATCAACGAACGTTTCGCCCGCTACACGCGCATCAGCATGTTCAACATGCTGCGCCGTTCGGCAGACGTGGCGGTCGGTGGCGTGCAGGTGATGAAGTTCGGCGAATACGTGCACTCGCTGTACGTGCCGACCAGCCTCAACCTGGTCAAGATCAAACCGCTGCGCGGCACCGCGCTGTTCATCCTCGACGCCAAGCTGGTGTTCAAGCTGGTGGACAACTTCTTCGGCGGCGACGGCCGTCACGCCAAGATCGAAGGGCGTGAATTCACCCCGACCGAACTGCGCGTGGTGCGCATGGTGCTGGAGCAGGCCTTCATTGACTTGAAGGAAGCCTGGCAGGCGATCATGGAAGTGAACTTCGAGTACATCAACTCGGAAGTGAACCCGGCCATGGCCAACATCGTCGGCCCGAGCGAAGCCATTGTGGTGTCGACCTTCCACATCGAACTCGATGGCGGTGGCGGTGACCTGCACGTGACCATGCCGTATTCGATGATCGAGCCGGTGCGCGAAATGCTCGACGCCGGCTTCCAGTCGGACCTCGACGATCAGGACGAACGCTGGGTCAATGCCCTGCGTCAGGACGTGCTGGATGTCGACGTGCCGATCGGTGCCACGGTGGCCCGTCGCCAGTTGAAGCTGCGTGACATCCTGCACATGCAGCCGGGGGACATCATCCCGGTGGAAATGCCGGAAGACATGATCATGCGCGCCAACGGCGTACCGGCCTTCAAGGTCAAGATGGGCTCGCACAAAGGCAACCTTGCGTTGCAGGTGATCGAGCCGATTGAGCGCCGCTGACCGGCGCTCCAACCCTATTTGAAATGACTGCTTCTGACTGAGCAGTTGCTCGCCGAGGACAATTTGATGGCTGACGATATGAATAACCAGGACGACCAGGCGCTGGCTGACGAGTGGGCTGCGGCCCTGGAAGAATCCGGCGACGGCGGACAGGCCGACATCGATGCACTGCTGGCAGCCGATGCTTCCGGTTCGTCTTCCAATCGCCTGGCGATGGAAGAGTTCGGCAGCGTGCCGAGAAGCAACGATCCGGTCACCCTCGAAGGCCCGAATCTGGACGTGATCCTCGATATCCCGGTGTCGATCTCCATGGAAGTGGGCAGCACCGACATCAACATTCGCAACCTGTTGCAACTCAACCAGGGTTCGGTGATCGAGCTCGATCGCCTGGCCGGTGAGCCACTGGACGTGCTGGTCAACGGCACGCTGATCGCCCATGGCGAAGTGGTGGTGGTCAACGAAAAGTTCGGCATCCGCCTGACTGACGTGATTAGCCCAAGCGAACGCATCAAGAAGCTGCGCTGAGTGAAAAAGCTTCTTTGGAGCCTGTGGGCGTTGCCGTTCAGTGTGCTGGCGGTCGAGCCTGTCGCAACAACCGCTACGGCCGCCGCTGCGCCGGTGGCCAGCAGCGGAGTGGCCGGGCAATTGACGCAGCTTGTGCTGGGTTTGTTGCTGGTGCTGGGGTTGATCTTCTTCCTCGCCTGGCTGTTGCGCCGGGTCCAGCAGGCAGGTCCCGCGGGCAAGGGGCAGGTGATCGAGCTGATCGGTTCCCGTGCCCTCGGTCCGCGTGACCGGCTGATGCTGGTGCAAGTCGGCAACGAGCAGATCCTGCTCGGCCTGAGCCCTGGCACGATCACTGCGCTGCATGTGCTCAAAGAGCCCATTGAAGTGCCGACCACCGCCGACAAAGCGACTACGGAGTTTGCCCAGCATCTGTTGAAGATACTCGGCAAGGATCAGAAGGATAAGAAGTAATGGGTGCGTTACGCATCGTCTTGACGCTGGCCCTGCTGCTGGCCGCGCCGCTGGCGTTCGCCGCCGATCCGTTGTCGATCCCGGCCATCACCCTGGGCACCAATGCCGAGGGTGCCCAGGAATACTCGGTCAGCCTGCAAATCCTGCTGATCATGACCGCGCTGAGTTTCATTCCGGCGTTCGTCATGCTGATGACCAGTTTCACCCGGATCATCATCGTCTTCTCGATCCTGCGCCAGGCCCTGGGCCTGCAACAGACACCGTCGAACCAGATCCTCACGGGCATGGCGTTGTTCCTGACCCTGTTCATCATGGCGCCGGTGTTCGATCGGGTTAACCAGGACGCCTTGCAACCGTATCTCGCGGAAAAAATGACCGCCCAGGATGCGGTGGCCAAGGCCCAGGTGCCGATCAAGGACTTCATGCTCGCCCAGACCCGCACCAGTGATCTGGAGCTGTTCATGCGCCTGTCCAAGCGCACCGATATTGCTTCGCCGGATCAGGCGCCGTTGACCATTCTGGTGCCGGCGTTCGTGACCTCGGAGCTGAAAACCGCGTTCCAGATCGGCTTCATGATCTTCATCCCGTTCCTGATCATCGACCTGGTCGTGGCCAGTGTGCTGATGGCCATGGGTATGATGATGCTGTCGCCGCTGATCATTTCCCTGCCGTTCAAAATCATGCTGTTCGTGCTGGTCGATGGCTGGGCGCTGATCATCGGTACCCTGGCGAGCAGTTTTGGCGGTGTCTCGCCATGACGCCAGAAGTCGCCGTCGACATCTTCCGCGAAGCCTTGTGGCTGACCACCCTGATGGTCGCGGTGCTGGTCATTCCGAGTCTGCTGGTCGGCCTGATCGTGGCGATGTTCCAGGCCGCGACCCAGATCAACGAACAGACCCTGAGCTTCCTCCCGCGTCTGTTGGTGATGCTGGTGACGCTGATCGTGGCCGGTCCGTGGCTGGTGCAGACCTTCATGGAATACATCCTGCAGCTGTACGGCAGTATTCCGCAGGTCATCGGCTAAGCCATGTCGTCGCTACTGCAACTGACGGACACCCAGATCAGTACCTGGGTGGCGGCGTTCATGTTGCCGCTGTTTCGCATCGGCGCCTTGCTGATGGTCATGCCGGTGTTCGGCACCTCCCTGGTACCCAAGCGGATCCGCCTGTATTTCGCCCTGGCCATCACCCTGGTCATCGCCCCGAGCCTGCCGCCCATGCCCCCGGTCAATGCATTGGCCCTGAGCGGGTGGATGCTGATTGGCGAGCAGATCCTCGTCGGCGCGATCCTCGGTTTCTCCCTGCAATTGTTCTTTCAGGCGTTCGTGGTGGCAGGGCAGATCGTCGCCATCCAGATGGGCATGGGCTTCGCCTCGATGGTCGACCCCACCAACGGCGTGTCGGTGGCCGTGATCGGGCAGTTCTTCACCATGCTGGTGACGCTGATGTTCCTGGCCATGAACGGTCATCTGGTGGTGTTCGAAGTGCTCACCGAAAGTTTCACCACGCTGCCGGTGGGCAGCGGCTTGATGGTCAATCATTTCTGGGAACTGGCCGGCAAGCTCGGCTGGGTGCTTGGCGCGGCACTGCTGTTGGTGCTGCCGGCGATCACCGCGCTGCTGGTGGTCAACATCGCCTTTGGCGTGATGACCCGGGCGGCGCCGCAACTGAACATTTTCTCCATCGGCTTCCCGCTGACGCTGGTGCTCGGGCTGTTTATCGTCTGGGTCGGGCTGGCGGACATTCTCAATCAGTATCAACCGCTGGCCACCGAGGCCTTGCAGTTTTTACGCGAACTGGCAAAGGCGCGCTGAGTCATGTCTGAGAGCGAGAGCGGTCAGGACAAAACAGAAGACCCCACGGAGAAAAAGAAAAAGGACGCCCGTGAGAAGGGTGAGATTGCCCGTTCCAAGGAACTCAACACCCTGGCGATCATGCTCGCCGGCGCGGGCGCGCTGCTGATTTTCGGTGGCGCGCTGGCCCAGGACATGATGGACCTGATGCGCCTGAATTTTTCCCTGTCGCGGGACGTGGTGCTGGATCAACGGGCGATGGGTACTTACCTGCTGCACTCCGGGCAGATTGCCTTGCTGGCGGTTCAGCCGGTGATGATCACTTTGTTGCTGGCCGCGCTGATCGGCCCGATTTCCCTCGGTGGCTGGCTGTTCTCTGCCGGCACCATGGCCCCCAAATTCAGCCGCATGAACCCCGGCGCAGGCCTCAAGCGCATGTTCTCCGCCAAGGCGGTGGCCGAGCTGCTCAAGGCTCTGGCAAAGTTTTTCATCGTCCTGTTCGTGGCGCTGGTGGTGTTGTCGGCGGATATCGACGACCTGTTGCGCATCGCCCATGAACCGCTGGACCGCGCCATCACCCACAGTTTGCAAGTGGTCGGCTGGAGTACCCTGTGGATGGCGTGCGGGCTGATCATCATCGCCGCCGTCGACGTGCCGATCCAGCTCTGGGAAAGCATCAAGAAACTGAAAATGACCAAGCAGGAAGTGCGCGACGAGCACAAGGACCAGGAGGGCCGGCCAGAGGTCAAGCAACGGATTCGCCAACTGCAACGGGAAATGTCCCAGCGACGGATGATGGCGGCCATCCCCGACGCCGACGTGGTCATCACCAACCCGACCCACTACGCCGTGGCCCTGAAGTACGACGCGGACAAGAGCGGCGCGCCGATGCTGATCGCCAAGGGCAGTGACTTCCTGGCGTTGAAAATTCGAGAAATTGCGGCGGCCAACGAGATTCTATTGTTGGAGTCGCCGGCGCTGGCGCGGTCGATTTACTACTCCACGGAGTTGGAACAGGAGATTCCGGGTGGGTTGTATCTGGCGGTTGCGCAGGTGCTGGCGTACGTCTATCAGATTCGCCAGTACAAGGCGGGCAAGGGCAAGCGGCCGGATCCGTTGAAGGATGATTTGCCGATTCCGCCGGATTTGCGGCGCGATTCCTGACCAGTCAGCCAATACACACAAAACCCGTGGGAGCGAGCCTGCTCGCGAAGGGGCCATCCCAGCCAACAGAAATGTCGACTG
>NZ_JBSVWS010000148.1:0-15736 GCF_054071155.1 Pseudomonas sp. SDO5532_S415
GCGGTGTGTCAGTCAGCATCAATGTTGAATGTCAGACCGCATTCGCGAGCAGGCTCGCTCCCACAACGGACGGTGTTCACAAGGTGCTGCCCTTGGGCCTGAATCCGCTGTCACTGATCCGCGGCCGATCAACCTCCGGCTCGGCCAACGGTTCACAAACCTGCATCTGCGTGAGGCATCGCTTGGTCAGTTCCTGATATTCACGAGTACCCGCCTGTTTCCACGCCACTTCCTGATCGCTGAGGGTGCGCTTGACGCTGGCCGGTGCGCCCATGACCAGCGACTGCTCCGGGCATTCGAAACCGGCCTTGACGAACGCCGCCGCCGACACAATGGACCGCGGGCCGATGCGTGCGTTGTCCATCACCACCGCATTCATGCCCACCAGCGCATCGGCGCCGATCCGGCAACCGTGCAGCACCGCGCCATGACCGATGTGGCCGTTGCGTTCGACCACGGTGTCGCTGTCCGGGAAGCCGTGCATCACGCAGGTGTCCTGCAGGTTGGCGCCCTCTTCCAGCACGATCCGCCCGAAGTCACCGCGCAGGCTCGCCAGCGGCCCGACGTAGCAATGCGGGCCGATGATCACGTCACCGATCAATACCGCTGACGGGTGCACATAAGCACTGGGGTCGACCACCGGGGTGAGGCCATCGAGGCTGTAGCAGGTCATTGGCAGGTTCCTTCACAAAGCGATGCCGATATGGACTCATTTTGTATCACATCGCTTTTAACAGCACAAAGACTAAAAAGCGTATCACTTGATAGACCGGTTCAAATGGGGTGTTTTTCAAGTACCAAGCCTCTCATAAACACCAGTAAAATCAATACTCACAGCATGAACACCCACTTCAAACAGCCTACCTCTAAAAATCCATAATCCGACAATAGGACACATTAAAACGTTTTTTATGTTGATTTTACGTATCACGTTATAGGTATACTCCGGCAAAACCGGCCCCCGCCGCCGATCCAATAACAAGCCGGCATCACCGCCGAGCGTGCACCGTGAGGGCATCCGCCATGCCTCTAACCCTTGCCGTCGAGATGATCGAGTCTGGCGTGCGCCTGATTACCCTGCAGCGCCCGCAGGCGTTGAATGCCCTGAACACCCAGTTGCTGGGCGAACTGGCCGACGAACTGAGCGCCGCCCAGGTCGATCCCGACACCCGCGCCGTGGTCATCACCGGCAGCCGCATGGCGTTTGCCGCCGGTGCCGACATCAAGGAAATGGCCGAGCGCGATCTGGTCGGCATCCTCGACGACCCGCGCCAGGCTTCGTGGCAAGCCATCACCCGCTTCAGCAAACCGCTGATCGCCGCCGTCAACGGCTTCGCCCTGGGCGGTGGCTGCGAACTGGCGATGCACGCCGACATCATCATTGCCGGCGAAGATGCCCGCTTCGGCCAGCCGGAAATCAACCTCGGGATCATGCCCGGCGCCGGTGGCACCCAACGCCTGCTGCGCGCCGTCGGCAAATCCATGGCCATGCAAATGGTGCTGACCGGCGAGCCGATCGACGCCCGCCAGGCGCAACGCGCCGGCCTGGTCAGCGAAGTCACGCAACCGGAATTCACCGTCGAACGCGCCCTGCAGGTAGCCCGCACCATCGCCGCCAAGGCACCACTGGCAGTGCGCCTGGCCAAGGAAGCGTTGCTCAAGGCCATGGACACCGACCTGGCCAGCGGCCTGCGTTTCGAGCGCCACGCCTTCACCGTGCTGGCCGGCACCCGCGACCGCGACGAAGGCATTGCCGCCTTCCAGGAAAAACGCACGCCGACTTTCACCGGCCAGTAATCCGGTTAACCCGCCTAACGAATTCCAAGAGAGCGCCAAGACCATGAACTTCGAACACATCCTGTTTTCCATCGAGGCCGGCGTCGCCCTGCTCAGCCTCAATCGCCCGGACCAGCTCAACAGCTTCAACACCCAGATGCATGGCGAAGTGAAGGAAGCGCTCAAGCAAGTGCGGCAGAACCCGGACGTGCGCGTGCTGCTGCTGACCGGTGAAGGCCGTGGTTTCTGCGCCGGGCAAGACCTCAGCGACCGCAATGTGGCGCCGGGCAGTGCCGTGCCTGACCTGGGTGAGTCCATCGAGAAGTTCTACAACCCGCTGATCCGCCAACTGCGTGACTTGCCGATGCCGGTGATCTGCGCGGTCAACGGCGTGGCGGCGGGTGCTGGCGCGAACATTCCATTGGCTTGCGATCTGGTACTGGCGGCGCGTTCGGCCAGTTTCATCCAGGCCTTCTGCAAGATCGGCCTGATCCCCGATTCTGGCGGCACCTGGACCCTGCCCCGCCTGGTCGGCATGGCCCGCGCCAAAGCCCTGGCCTTGCTCGGCAATCGCCTGACCGCCGAACAGGCCGAGCAATGGGGTCTGATCTACCGCTGCGTGGAAGACGCCGAACTGCGCGACGAAGCGCTGAAGCTGGCGCAACACCTGGCCACCCAGCCGACCTACGGCCTGGCCCTGATCAAGCGCAGCCTCAACGCCAGCATGAGCAACAGCTTCGACGAACAGCTGGAACTCGAACGCGACCTGCAACGCCTGGCCGGGCGCAGCGAGGATTACCGCGAAGGCGTCAGCGCCTTCATGGAAAAACGCACCCCAAGCTTCAAGGGACGCTGAGTCATGACGGCACTCAATACCAACGCACGCATTGCCGTGATCGGCGCCGGCGCCATGGGCGCGGGCATTGCCCAGGTCGCAGCGCAGGCCGGGCATCCGGTGCTGCTGCTGGACAATCGTCCCGGCGCTGCGGCCCAGGCCATCGAAGGCATTGACCGGCAACTGGGCAAGCGGGTCGAGAACGGCAAGCTGTCCGCCGAGTCGCGCAGCGCAACCATTGCACGCCTGCAAGCGGTGGAAGCCATCGAAGCCCTGGCCGATTGCGATTTGATCATCGAAGCCATCGTCGAGAACCTCGAAGTCAAACGCGCGCTGTTCCGTCAGCTGGAAGGCATCTGCGGCGATCACTGCATCCTGGCCAGCAACACCTCGTCGCTGTCGATCACCAGCATCGCCGCACAACTGGAACACCCGCAACGCCTGCTCGGCCTGCACTTCTTCAACCCGGCGCCGGTCATGGCGCTGGTAGAAATCGTCTCCGGCCTGGCCAGCGATCCGGCCTTGGCCGCTTGCCTGTACGACACCGCCAAAGCCTGGGGCAAGAAACCGGTGCACACCCGCTCCACGCCCGGTTTCATCGTCAACCGCGTGGCCCGGCCGTTCTACGCCGAAAGCCTGCGGCTGGTGCAAGAAGGCGCCGCCGATTGCCCGACTCTGGATGCGCTGATGCGCGAGGCCGGCGGTTTTGCCATGGGCGCTTTCGAGCTGACCGACCTGATCGGCCATGACGTCAACTATGCCGTGACCTGTTCAGTGTTCGACGCTTATTATCAGGACACCCGCTTCCAGCCATCGCTGATTCAGAAAGAACTGGTGGACGGCGGGCGTTTCGGACGCAAAAGCGGACAAGGCTTCTATAGCTACACCCAGGGCGCCGAACTCCCGCCAGCGGCAGAAATCAGCAGCAGTGCGAGCGTCGAGGCCTGTGTCGTCGAAGGCGATTTGGGTATTGCCCAAGGCTTGTTGGCACGCCTGAGCGAACAAGGCGTGAACGTCATCCAGCGCGACGGCCGCGGCTTGCTGCGGGTCGGTGACGCCGTGCTGGCCTTGAGCGACGGACGCATGGCCTGTCAGCGCGCCAAGGAAGACGGATTGCGCAACCTGATCCTGCTGGATCTGGCTTTCGACTACGCCAATGCCAAACGCATCGCCCTCAGCCATGCAGCCGGTATTGATCCGCAGGCACTTGAACAAGGCGTTGCCCTGCTGCAACAGGCCGGCCTCAAGGTCAGCCTGCTCAGCGACAGCCCGGCGCTCGCGGTATTGCGCACCGTGGCAATGCTCGCCAACGAAGCGGCGGACGCCCTGCTGCAAGGCGTGGCCTCGGCCGCCGACATCGATCTGGCCATGCGCGCCGGGGTCAACTATCCCCAAGGCCCGCTGGCCTGGGCCGATGCCGTTGGCCTGCCACAGATCCTCACCACGCTGGACAACCTGCAAGCCGCATACGGCGAAGAACGCTACCGGCCATCGCTGTTGTTGCGCCGCCGTGTGGCCGAAGGGAGAAACTTCCATGACTAATCACCAAGCGATGAACCTGGCCAGCGACTGCGCGCAAGCGTTGTTCCAGCGCGACAACGCCAGCCAGGCCATGGGCATGCGCCTGCTGTCCGCCGGCCCCGGCACCGCTCGAGTAGGCATGACCGTGCGCGCCGACATGGTCCAGGGCCACGGCACCTGCCACGGCGGTTACCTGTTCGCCCTTGCCGACTCGGCGTTTGCCTTTGCCTGCAACAGCTACAACGAAGCCACCGTCGCCATCGGTTGCAGCATCGATTACATCGCCCCGGCGCGCCTGGGCGACACGCTCAATGCCGATTGCATCGAGCAAAGCCGTTCCGGCCGCACCGGCAACTACGACGTACGCATTGAAAACCAGCAGGGCCAGTTGATCGCCCTGTTCCATGGCAAATCCTACAAAGTGCGCGGCCCGGTGCTGACGCAGGAGAACCCGAATGAATGACGCCCTGATCATCGACGCGGTACGCACCCCCATCGGCCGCTACGCCGGAGTGCTTAGCAGTGTGCGCGCCGACGACCTCGGCGCGGTGCCGCTGCGCGAATTGCTGCGCCGCCACCCGAACGTGGACTGGAGCCAGGTCGACGATGTGATCTACGGCTGCGCCAACCAGGCCGGTGAAGACAACCGCAACGTCGCGCGCATGTCGGCGCTGCTGGCCGGGTTGCCGGTCAGCGTGCCGGGCACCACCCTCAATCGCCTGTGCGGTTCCGGGCTGGACGCGGTGGGCACTGCGGCCCGGGCGATTCGCAGTGGCGAGGCCGGGTTGATGCTGGTGGGCGGGGTCGAATCGATGTCCCGCGCACCGCTGGTGATGGGCAAGGCCGAGCAGGCGTTTTCCCGTCAGGCCGAGATTTTCGACACCACCATCGGCTGGCGCTTCGTCAATCCGCTGATGAAAAAGGCCTTCGGCATCGACTCCATGCCGGAAACCGCGGAGAACGTCGCCGAACAGTTCAACATCTCCCGGGCTGACCAGGATGCTTTCGCTCTGCGCAGCCAGCAACGCGCCGCAGCCGCCCAGGCCAACGGACGCCTGGCCAAGGAAATCGTTGCGGTGGAAATCCCCCAGCGCAAAGGCCCGGCCAAAGTCGTCGAGCACGATGAACACCCGCGTGGCGACACCACCCTGGAGCAGCTGGCCAAACTCGGCACGCCGTTCCGCGAAGGCGGCAGCATCACCGCCGGCAACGCTTCGGGCGTCAACGACGGCGCCTGTGCCCTGCTGCTGGCCAGCCCCGAAGCCGCGAAACGCCACGGCCTGACCGCCCGTGGTCGCGTCGTGGCGATGGCCACTGCCGGTGTCGAGCCGCGCATCATGGGCATCGGGCCGGTGCCGGCGACCCGCAAGGTGCTGGAGCTGGCCAACCTGAGCCTGGCCGACATGGACGTGATCGAACTCAACGAAGCCTTCGCCGCCCAAGGCCTGGCGGTGTTGCGTGAACTGGGTTTGAGCGACACCGATCCACGGGTCAACCCCAACGGCGGCGCCATTGCCCTCGGCCATCCGCTGGGCATGAGTGGCGCGCGACTGGTGACCACCGCCCTGCACGAGCTTGAGGAACGCAAAGGCCGCTACGCCCTGTGCACCATGTGCATCGGCGTCGGCCAGGGGATCGCGCTGATCATCGAGCGTCTATCCCACTAAAGAACCGCGATTCCCGAGGAGCCGAGAGGTATCCTTGGGTCATGCACTCAAAGCCCTTGTGCAAAAGGGCTGGAACACAAAAACAATTCGAGTGAAGTCATGAACATGCCAATTGCCCAATCCGTGCTTGATCCTGTGCTGGACCCGCTGGAAACCGCCAGCGTCGACGAACTCCGTCAGCACCAGCTCGAACGCCTGCGCTGGAGCCTGAACCACGCCTACAATAACGTGCCGCTGTACCGTCAGCGCTTCGACGCGCTGGGCGTGCACCCGGACGACATCAAGTCCCTCGACGACCTGGCGAAATTCCCGTTCACCACCAAATCCGACCTGCGCGACAACTACCCCTATGGCATGTTTGCCGTGCCGATGCACGACATCGTGCGCCTGCATGCCTCCAGCGGCACCACCGGCAAACCGACCGTCGTCGGCTACACCCAGAACGACATCGACACCTGGGCCAACGTCGTGGCCCGTTCGATCCGCGCGGCGGGCGGGCGTCGCGGCGACAAAGTGCACATTTCCTATGGCTACGGCCTGTTCACCGGCGGCCTCGGCGCGCACTACGGTGCCGAGCGCCTGGGTTGCACGGTGATCCCGATGTCCGGCGGCCAGACCGAAAAACAAGTGCAGTTGATCAAGGATTTCCAGCCGGACATCATCATGGTCACGCCGTCCTACATGCTCAACATCGCCGATGAAATCGAGCGCCAGGGCATCGATCCGCACAAACTGGCCCTGCGCCTGGGCATCTTCGGCGCCGAACCATGGACCGCCGAACTGCGCAGTGCCATCGAGCAACGCCTGGGCATCACCGCCCTGGACATCTACGGTCTCTCGGAAATCATGGGCCCGGGCGTCGCCATGGAATGCGCCGAAACCAAGGACGGCCCAACCATCTGGGAAGACCACTTCTACCCGGAAATCATCGACCCGGTCACCGGTGAAGTGCTGCCGGACGGTCAGATGGGCGAACTGGTGTTCACCTCCCTGAGCAAAGAAGCCCTGCCGATGATCCGCTACCGCACCCGCGACCTGACGCGCCTGCTGCCGGGCACCGCACGGCCGATGCGCCGCATCGACAAAATCACCGGACGCAGCGACGACATGCTGATCATCCGCGGGGTCAACGTGTTCCCGACGCAGATCGAGGAGCAGGTGCTGAAAATCAAACAACTTGCCGAGTGCTATGAGATCCATCTGTATCGCAATGGCAACCTGGACAGCGTTGACGTGCACGTCGAACTCAAGGCTGAACATCAGCACCTGAGCGACGAACAGCAGAAGGCCGTCTGTGGCGAGTTGAGCAAGCACATCAAGACGTACATCGGCATCAGTTCGCGGATCGTCCTGCAGCCTTTCCACTCGATCAAGCGCTCCGAGGGCAAGGCCTGCCACGTGGTGGACAAACGCCCGAAAGCATGACTGCTGCACCCCTTTGAGCCCCGCTGATGCGGGGCTTTTTTTTGCCTGCTCACCCCCGTCCCTGTGGGAGCTGGCTCGCCAGCGATGGCGGTCTGACATCCGACCTGATTTTCATGGATATACCAGATCCAGTTGTGGGAGCGAGCCTGCTCGCGAAGGGGCCGTACCAGTCGACATGTGTGCTGAATGACACGCCGCTTTCGCGAGCAGGCTCGCTCCCACAGTGGGTCGCGGTACATCCGAGAAAATCGGGTTGGTTGTGAGGCCGCCATCGCTGGCAAGCCCGCTCCCACAAGGGAATGTGCCGAACATCAACAGAGCCACAAAACGACCACTCCACCCAAAGTGATACAAAAACAAATACGACACGTCATTTTATGTTTGATATTAATTTCTGTATCGCTTATAAAGTTCTCCATGCCCTCGAACAGATTCACGGCGGGAGACCCCCATGTACGCACAGCTAGTAGAAACAGGCGTAAAACGCATAAAAGACCTGTCGGAGATGTCCGAACAGGAGCGCGCTTTCCAGGAAAAAATCGATTCAGAAATCAAGATCGAAGCCAAGAACTGGATGCCAGATGCCTACCGGCAAACCCTGATCCGGCAGATTTCCCAGCACGCTCACTCCGAAATCGTCGGCATGCTGCCCGAAGGCAACTGGGTCACCCGCGCACCATCGCTCAAACGCAAATTGCAGTTGATGGCCAAGATCCAGGACGAAGCCGGCCACGGCCTGTACCTGTACAGCGCCATGGAAACCCTGGGTGCCGACCGCGATGCGGAAATCGACAAGCTGCACAGCGGCAAGGCCAAGTACTCGAGCATCTTCAATTACCCGACGCTGAACTGGGCCGACATGGGCGCGGTGGGCTGGCTGGTGGACGGTGCGGCGATCGTCAATCAGGTGGTGCTGCAACGCACCTCCTACGGCCCGTACTCGCGGGCGATGATCCGCATCTGCAAGGAAGAGAGCTTTCACCAGCGCCAGGGCTACGAAATCCTCCTGACCATGATGCGCCACGGCACTCAAGCGCAAAAAGACATGGTCCAGGACGCAATCAACCGCCTGTGGTGGCCGTCGCTGATGATGTTCGGTCCGAGTGACGAACACTCGCCGAACAGCGCCCAGTCCATGGCCTGGAAGATCAAGCGCCAGAGCAACGATGAACTGCGCCAGCGCTTCATCGACCAGACCATCCCGCAGCTGGAGCTGCTGGGCTGCACCTGCCCCGATCCGGACCTGAAGTGGAACGCCGAACGCGGCCACTACGACTTCGGCGAGATCCAGTGGGACGAATTCTACGAAGTACTAAAAGGCAATGGCCCGTGCAACCAGGAACGCGTCGCCACCCGCCGCAAGGCGATTGAAGACGGCGCCTGGGTTCGCGAAGCCGCCGTCGCCCACGCCCGCAAAAAACAAAACAAGAACGCCGCCTGATTCGGCCACCTGATGTGGAGTAACTGAAATGTCCGAGTGGACCCTTTTTGAAGTCTTCGTACGCAGCAAGCACGGCCTCAACCACAAGCACGTCGGCAGCGTGCACGCCGCCGACACCACCATGGCCATCGAGAACGCGCGCGAGCTGTACACCCGTCGCAGCGAAGGCGTGAGCCTGTGGGTTGTGCCATCGGCGCTGATCACCGCCTCGTCGCCGGATGAAAAAGACCCGCTGTTCGACCCGTCGGACGACAAGGTTTACCGCCATGCCAGCTTCTACGAGCTGCCGGCCGAAGTCGGGCACATGTGAGGTCGACCATGAATAACAAGACCGATCTGATCGAATACTTGCTGCGCCTGGGCGACAGCGCCCTGATCCAGGGCCAGCGCCTGTGCCAGTGGTGCGGCAAGGCTCCGGCGCTGGAAGAAGAGCTGGCGCTGATGAACGTCGGCCTCGACCTCGTCGGCCAGGCCCGCAACTGGCTGGACTACGCCGCCGAATTGCTGGACGACGGCCGCGACGCCGATGACCTGGCGTTCCGTCGCGACGAACGTGCCTATCGCAACCTGCTGCTGGTGGAACAACCCAACGGCGACTACGCGGTGACCATCCTCAAGCAGTTCCTCTATGACGCCTGGCACCTGCCGGTCCTCCAGGGCCTGAGTCAGTCCAGCGATGAACGCATCGCCGGGATCGCCGCCAAAGCGGTGAAGGAAGTCACCTATCACCTGCGCCGCTCCGGCGAGTGGGTCGAGCGCCTGGGCGATGGCACCGAGGAAAGCCACAAACGCATGCTCGCGGCGATTCCCGAGGTCTGGCGTTTCACCGTTGAACTGATCGCTGCCGATGACAGCGAACAGCGCCTGTGCGAAGCCCGCATCACCCCGGACATCGCCAGCGTGGCGGCGCAATGGCAAGCCAAGGTCAACGACATCTTCGCCAGCGCCACCCTGCCCGTGCCGGCTGCGCCCAGCTATTTCTACCTGAATGCGCGCAAGGGCCTGCACACCGAACACCTGGGGATTCTGCTGGCCGAAATGCAGTTCCTGCCCCGAGCGTACCCCGATGCAACCTGGTGAGCTGATCGCCAGCGACCAGGGCGCCCGGCCGGTACAACCGAGCGACTTGACTGCCGCGTGGGCGATCCTGGCCGAGGTCATGGACCCGGAAGTGCCGGTGGTCAGCGTGGTGGACCTGGGGATTGTCCGCGATCTGGACTGGCAGGCCGGGCACTTGCACGTGGTGGTCACCCCGACCTACTCCGGCTGCCCCGCCACCGAAGTGATCGAGGGCGATATCCGTGAGGCGCTGGAGCAGGCCGGTTTTCGCGCGCCGAATCTGGAGCGCCGCTTGACCCCGGCCTGGACCACCGACTGGATCAGCGACAGCGGCCGTGAACGCCTGCGTGCCTATGGCATCGCGCCGCCGGAAGGCAGCACCAGCAAGCGCAGCCTGCTCGGTGAAAGCCCCGTGATCGTCTGCCCGCAGTGCGGCAGCGCCCACACCGAGGTGCTCAGCGAGTTCGGCTCCACCGCGTGCAAGGCGCTGTACCGCTGCGTCGATTGCCGGGAACCGTTCGACTATTTCAAGTGCATCTGAGCGGCGTCGGCCGTCCAGCTGGAGAACAACAATGAGCAAATTTCACAGCCTGACCATCAAGGACGTACGCGCCGAGACCCGTGACGCGGTGTCCATCGCCTTCGAAATTCCGCAGGACCTGCAAGACAGTTTCCACTTCACCCAGGGCCAGCACCTGGTGATGCGTACCCAGCTGGACGGCGAAGAAGTGCGCCGCTCGTACTCGATCTGCACCGGCGTCAATGACGGCGAACTGCGGGTCGCGGTCAAACGCGTGGCCGGCGGGCGTTTTTCCGCGTTTGCCAACGAACAACTGAAGGCCGGGCACAGCCTGGAAGTCATGCCGCCCGCCGGGCATTTCAGCGTCGAACTGGACCCGGCTCGCCATGGCCAATACCTGGCCGTCGCGGCGGGTAGCGGCATCACGCCGATCCTGTCGATCATCAAGACCACCCTGGAAACCGAGCCCCACAGCCGCGTCACCCTGCTGTACGGCAACCGTTCCAGCTCCGGCGCGTTGTTTCGCGAGCAGCTGGAAGACCTGAAAAACCGCTACCTGCAACGCCTGAACCTGATTTTCGTGTTCAGCCGCGAGCAGCAGGATGTGGACCTGTACAACGGCCGGATCAACGCCGAGAAATGCGAGCAATTGTTCAGCCGCTGGCTCGATGTGAAAGCCCTCGACGCCGCCTTCATCTGCGGGCCGCAGGAAATGACCGAAACCGTGCGCGACAGCCTCAAGGCCAAGGGCATGGCACCGGAACGCATCCATTTCGAACTGTTCGCCGCCGTCGGCAGCCAGCAAAAACGCGAAGCCCGCGAGGCCGCCCGGCAGGTGGATTCGGCGGTCAGCCAGATCACCGTCATCAGCGACGGCCGCGCCCTGGCCTTCGACCTGCCGCGCAACAGCCAGAGCATCCTCGACGCGGGCAATGCCCAGGGCGCCGAACTGCCCTACTCGTGCAAGGCCGGCGTGTGCTCGACCTGCAAATGCAAGGTCATCGAAGGCGAAGTGGAAATGGACAGCAACCACGCCCTGGAAGACTACGAAGTCGCCGCCGGTTACGTGCTGTCGTGCCAGGCCTTCCCGATCAGCGACAAGGTAGTGCTGGATTTCGATCAGCTCTGAACCCCACACAGCCAAATCCTGTGGGAGCGAGCCTGCTCGCGAAGACTGAGCATCAAGCAACATCAATGTTGAATTTGATGGCCTCTTCGCGAGCAGGCTCGCTCCCACGGTTAACCGATAACTGCCACCAACTCACTGTTCATCCCACAACAAAAACAAGAGAACACCACCATGAGCCCCCAAGACATAGAACTCATCCGCCAGCACCCCGACTTCATCCAGCTGGTACGCCGCAAGCAGGCGCTGTACTGGTCGCTGTCGCTGATCATGCTGTTGATCTATTTCGGCTTTGTCCTGCTGGTGGCGTTCTCCCCCTCCACCCTCGGCCAGTCCCTGAGCGGCGGCGTGACCACCGTGGGCATGCTGGTGGGCGTGGTGATCGTGGTGCTGGCGTTCGCGCTGACCGGTTTCTATGTCTATCGCGCCAACAACGTGATCGACCCGTTGAATGAAAAACTCAAGCAGGAGTGTGCCCGATGAGCCGTCTTCTCGCGTTGTGCCTGCTGCCACTGGCGGCTGTCGCTGATATCGCTGTGGCAGCCGAGGGGGCCACCCGCCCGCTGAACTGGAACGCCATCGGCATGTTCCTGGTGTTCGTGCTGTTCACTCTTGGTGTGACGCGCTGGGCGGCATTGCGTACCCGCTCGGCCAGCGATTTCTACACCGCTGGCGGCGGCATGACGGGCTTCCAGAACGGCTTGGCGATTGCCGGCGACATGATCTCGGCCGCGTCCTTCCTGGGCATCTCGGCGATGATGTTCCTCAATGGCTACGACGGTCTGCTCTACGCCTTGGGCGTATTGGCCGGCTGGCCGATCATCCTGTTCCTGATCGCCGAACGCCTGCGCAATCTGGGCAAATACACCTTTGCCGACGTGGTCTCTTATCGCCTGGAGCAGACGCCGGTGCGCCTGACCTCGGCCTTCGGCACCCTGACGGTGGCGTTGATGTACCTGGTGGCGCAGATGGTCGGCGCCGGCAAACTGATCGAGTTGCTGTTCGGCATCGACTACCTCTACGCCGTGATGCTGGTCGGCGTATTGATGGTGTTCTACGTGACCTTCGGCGGCATGCTCGCCACCACCTGGGTGCAGATCATCAAGGCGGTGATGCTGCTGTTCGGCACCAGCTTCATGGCGTTCATGGTGCTCAAGCATTTCGGGTTCAGCACCGAAGCGATGTTCGCCGGCGCCACCGCCGTGCACGCCAAGGGCAGCGCGATCATGGCCCCGGGTGGCCTGTTGTCCAACCCGATCGACGCGATTTCCCTGGGGCTGGGCATGATGTTCGGCACCGCCGGCCTGCCGCATATCCTGATGCGTTTTTTCACCGTCAGCGATGCCAAGGAAGCGCGTAAAAGCGTGTTCTACGCCACCGGCTTCATCGGCTACTTCTACCTGTTGCTGATCATCGTCGGCTTCGGCGCGATCGTCATGGTCGGCACCGATCCGTCGTACCGCGACGCCACTGGCGCGATCATCGGCGGCGGCAACATGGTCGCCGTGCACCTGGCCCAGGCCGTTGGCGGCAACCTGTTCCTCGGTTTCATTTCGGCGGTGGCCTTCGCCACCATCCTGGCGGTGGTCGCCGGGCTGGCGCTGTCCGGCGCCTCGGCGGTGTCCCACGACCTGTATGCCTGCGTGATGCGCAAGGGGCAGGCCAGTGAACAGCAAGAGATGCGCGTGTCGCGGATCGCCACGCTGTGCATCGGCGTGCTGGCGATCATCCTCGGCCTGTTGTTCGAATCGCAGAACATTGCCTTCCTGTCTGGCCTGGTGCTGGCCATCGCCGCCTCGGTGAATTTCCCGGTGCTGTTCCTTTCGATGTACTGGAAAGGCCTGACCACCCGCGGTGCGGTGCTCGGCAGCCTGATGGGCCTGGTCTCGGCGATTGTCCTGCTGGTGTTGAGCCCGGCGGTGTGGGTCAACGTCATGCACCACGACAAGGCGCTGTTCCCGTATTCCAACCCGGCGCTGTTTTCCATGAGCCTGGCCTTCTTCAGCGCCTGGCTGTTTTCCGTCACCGACCAATCACCCCGTGCTGCCCTTGAACGTGGCCGCTACCTGGCGCAGTTCATCCGCTCCATGACCGGCATCGGCGCCTCGGGCGCCAGCCAGCACTGATCCTTTTGACCGGCGCGGCTGACCCCGCGCCAGACACTGACCAAACCCGGAGTCATCCTGATGTCTGCCCCTACCCTGCAAAGCTTCATCGCCGGCCGCTGGATCGGCCAACAAGGCGCGCAAATCCTGCGCAGCGCCATCGACGGCCATGAAATCGCGCGCACCCATGAGGAGCGCCCGGATTTCGCCGAGGCCATCGAACACGGTCGTCGCCAAGGCGTCAGCGGCCTGATGGCGCTGGACTTCCAGCAACGCGCCCAGCGCCTCAAAGCCCTGGCCTTGTACCTGGCCGAACGCAAGGAACAGCTCTACGCGATTTCCCACCACAGTGGCGCGACCCGTGCCGACAGCTGGATCGACATCGAAGGCGGCAACAGCACGCTGTTCACCTACGCCAGCCTCGGCTCCCGCGAGCTGCCGTCGGGCAACGTGGTCCACGAAGGCCCGGCGCTGCAACTGAGCAAAATGGGCACCTTCGCCGGCACCCACATCCTGGTGCCACGCGGCGGCGTCGCGGTGCACATCAACGCCTTCAACTTCCCGATCTGGGGCATGCTGGAAAAATTCGCGCCGAGCTTCCTCGCCGGCATGCCGTGCATCGTCAAGCCGGCCAGCGCCACCAGCTACCTGACCGAAGCCGTGGTGCGCCTGATGGACGAATCCGGCCTGCTGCCGGCGGGCAGTCTGCAACTGATCATCGGCGGCACCGGCGACCTGCTCGATCGCCTGCAAGGTCAGGACGTGGTGACCTTCACCGGTTCCGCCGACACCGCCGCCAAGCTGCGGGTCAACCCGAACCTGATTCGCAACTCGGTGCCGTTCACCGCCGAGGCCGACTCACTGAACTGCGCGATCCTCGCCCCGGATGTCACCCCGGATGACGAAGAATTCGAGCTGTTCATCAAGGAAGTCGCCCGGGAGATGACCACCAAGGCCGGGCAGAAATGCACCGCCATCCGCCGCGCCATCGTCCCGGCCAAGCACATCGATGCAGTGGCCACGCGCCTGCGCGATCGTCTGGCCAAGGTCGTGGTCGGCGACCCGTCGGTGGAAGGCGTGCGCATGGGTGCGCTGGCGTCCCACGATCAGCAGAAAGACGTGGCCGAGCGCCTGGAAATGCTGTTGCAGAGCAGCGACCTGCTGTTCGGCGCCCGCGATGGTTTCGAGCCGCGCGGCGAGAACGTCGACAAGGGCGCGTTCTTCGCCCCGACCCTGTTGCAGGCCCGCGATCCGCACGCTGAAGGCGGTGCTCACGACATCGAAGCATTCGGTCCGGTCAGCACCTTGATGGCGTACGACGATCTGGACGAAGCCCTGGCCCTCGCCGCACGCGGCAAGGGCAGCCTGGTCGCCAGCCTGGTGACCAAGGACCCACAGATCGCCGCCAAAGCGATTCCAGTGGCGGCTGCATTGCACGGGCGCCTGCTGGTGCTGGACCGTAACTGCGCCGGTGAATCCACCGGTCACGGCTCACCGCTGCCGCAACTCAAGCACGGCGGTCCGGGTCGTGCCGGTGGGGGTGAAGAGCTTGGCGGCCTGCGCGCAGTAAAGCACTACCTGCAACGCGCGGCGGTACAAGGCTCGCCGACCATGCTCGCGGCAGTTACCGGCGAATACGTGCGCGGCGCCAAGGTCATCGAAACCGAAGTGCACCCGTTCCGTCGCTACTTCCAGGACCTGCAGATCGGCGAGTCGCTGCTGACTCACCGCCGCACCGTCACCGAAGCCGACCTGGTGAACTTCGGCTGCCTGTCGGGCGACCACTTCTACATGCACTTCGACGACATCGCGGCCAAGGAATCGCAGTTCGGCAAGCGTATCGCACACGGTTACTTCGTGCTGTCGGCCGCGGCAGGCCTGTTCGTCTCCCCTGGCGTCGGCCCGGTGCTGGCCAACTACGGCCTGGACACCCTGCGCTTCATCAACCCGGTGGGCATCGGCGACACCATCCAGGCCCGCCTGACCTGCAAACGCAAAATCGACCAGGGCAAGAAGAGCCCGCAAGGCATCCCGCAAGGGGTGGTGGCGTGGGACGTGGAAGTCACCAACCAGTTGGGTGAACTGGTGGCCAGTTATGACATTTTGACCTTGGTGGTCAAACGCGAGGATTGATCTGAAAACCGGGTGACCACAGATCCTGTGGTCAACCAAAAACCAATGTGGGAGCGAGCCTGCTCGCGATTGCGGTGGCACATCCAGCACATCTGTGGCTGACACACCGCCTTCTCGAGCAGGCTCGC
>NZ_JBSVWS010000149.1:0-15562 GCF_054071155.1 Pseudomonas sp. SDO5532_S415
TTTACCAAGGAGTTTTCCGTTTCGACTGCGCCGGAAGTGGGGCGAATTATAGACATCTGAAATCTGCCGTCAAGCACTGATTTGGTTTTTCTATCAGAAGGAACAAATTACCTGCCTATATATAGACGCGCCCGCGGTGATTGCGCAGTATATTGCCCAATACCAACAACAGCACCCAAGCTCCTCACTTCGGACGACGCCACTCAATGAATGATCAGCCTCGCAGCCTTGCCTCGACCTTGTTTTCGGTGGGCCTGCTATTAATAGCCATGGCATCGATCCAGTCCGGAGCTTCCCTGGCCAAAAGCATGTTCCCTGTCATCGGTGCCCAGGGGACAACTACCCTGCGCCTGATTTTCGCCAGCGTGATCATGTTGTTATTGCTGCGTCCATGGCGAGCGAAGCTTACAGCCAAGTCCCTGCGCACCGTCATCGTCTACGGCATGGCGCTCGGTGGCATGAACTTCCTCTTCTATATGTCCTTGCGCACAGTCCCCCTGGGGATTGCGGTGGCATTGGAATTCACCGGACCATTGGCCGTTGCCATTTACGCCTCACGCCGGGCAATCGACTTTCTCTGGATAGCCCTGGCGGCTGTCGGATTGCTGTTGCTGATACCGACCGGTGCCACGACTGCGAGTATCGACCTGCCAGGTGCCGGGTACGCATTGGGCGCCGGGGTCTGCTGGGCGCTGTACATCCTATTCGGTCAAAAGGCCGGTTCTGATAATGGCGTGCAAACTGCTGCACTGGGCGTGATGATTGCCGCTCTGTTCGTGGCCCCCATCGGAATCGTTCATGCAGGTGCCGCACTGCTGACGCCATCCCTGATCCCGATCGCCATCGGTGTCGCCATCCTGTCCACCGCCCTACCCTACACACTGGAGATGGTCGCACTCACACGCATGCCGGCCAGGACCTTTGGCACATTGATGAGCATTGAACCCGCATTCGGTGCGTTGTCCGGCTTGCTGTTCTTGCACGAATACCTCTCCCTGTCACAATGGATGGCTATCCTGTGCATCATCCTGGCTTCCGTCGGCGCCACTATGACCATGGGCAGCGCCTCAAAGCCCGCCGTTGCGGCGGATTAATGCAAGATTTGACGAGGTGCTGGTATTTACCGCTCATTTAGGCCATGTTTAGGTCCGCAACCTAGTGTAAGCCATGGATTTTTCAGGATAGGGATATCAGAACGCTTCAAACGTAAGCGAATTCTGCCAGACCGGGCGTCAGATCCGGAAATGCACCAAGGAAAGCAATGAAACGAATTTTGATACTGATCGCCGTACTGGCAGTTGCGGGCTGCGCGGCAACGTCGAAAACGCAAACGAAACACGGCAAGAAAGGGCTGCACATCAACTGTTCCGGACTGTCATCCTCTTGGGACAAGTGCTACGCCAGCGCTACCAATTCGTGTGCCCCCAAGGGATATAAGGTCATCGCCAAGTCAGGGGATGCCGTGGAAGAGCCCGGCGATTATCCGTTTGGCCTCAACCCAGCGGGCTATACCAGCCGCAGCATGATCGTCATTTGCAAATAAATTGATAGTTTCCAGTACCGCTAATCTGACGGCCGATCTCATCGTAACTGGACTTCAGCACCTTACGCTGAAGCTCTGGCGTGGCAAGCATCCGCGCCACCACTAACGCACCAATGCATTGCGACAGGATGGCCCAGGCCAGACTGTCGCTCTCCAGCACCTGTGCCCAACTCTCCTGAAGTCGACAAATCCAGTGCTCCGCCTGCTGTCGAATCATCACGTCAGAACGGGCAATTTCGGCGCCCAGAGCCGGCAATGCGCAGCCAGTTTCCGGATGATCCACGTGGGACATACTGAGGTAGTGCTTCAAGCAGCGCTCAAGCTTGTCGCGATCCTGATCAGCCCCCAATCGTTCAAGACTCTGGCGCAACTCACGTTCGACAATTGAAGCGAACAACTCATCCTTCGACGAAAAGTGGCTGTAAAAAGCGCCACCACTCAATCCGATCGCTTTCATCAGGCCGTCGACACCCACCGTGGAAAAACCGGCCTTCTTGGCAGACACCGCGCTGCTTTGCAGCAGTTTCTCCCTGGTTTCCAGTTTGTGATTGGCCGAGTAACGCATTGCCCTTTCCTCTGGGTTGATCACCTTGACGCTGACCGAATCGTAGCATAACGTTCGTTTAGTTAACGATCGTTTACTAAAGGGATCTACCCATGAACAACAAGAAGGTCGTACTCGTTGTCGGTGCAGGCGATGCCACCGGCGGCGCCATTGCAAGGCGCTTTGCACAGGAAGGATTTGTCGCCTGCGTCACCCGCCGTAGCGCGGATAAGCTGCAACCCTTGGTAGATATCATCCGCGCCAACGGTGGCGAGGCTCACGGTTTCGCTTGCGATGCCCGCAAGGAAGAAGACGTGGTGGCGCTGGTCGAGCAGATCGAAAACGAAATAGGGCCCATTGAAGCGTTTGTGTTCAACATCGGCGCCAACGTCCCCTGCAGCATTCTCGAAGAAACTGCCCGCAAGTATTTCAAGATCTGGGAAATGGCCTGTTTCTCAGGGTTCCTCAACGGCCGCGAAGTGGCCAAGCGAATGGCCAAGCGACAACGGGGCACAATTCTGTTTACCGGTGCCACTGCCGGTATGCGCGGTGCCGCTGGCTTTGCCGCATTCGCAGGTGCCAAGCATGGGATCCGTGCGCTGGCGCAAAGCATGGCCCGCGAACTTGGACCTATGAATATCCACGTCGCGCACATCATCGTCGACGGTGCCATCGATACCGATTTCATCCGCGACAACTTCCCCGAAAAATACGCCACCAAGGATCAGGACGGCATTCTCAACCCCGAACACATTGCCGAAAACTACTGGTACCTGCACAGCCAGCCCCGCGACGCTTGGACCTTCGAGCTGGACCTGCGTCCCTGGAGCGAACGCTGGTAAGCCCCCCTACAACAATAATCAGAGTGCATCGACCATGAGCAAAACCGTGGAGTTCCTGTTTGACCTGGGCAGCCCCGCCACCTACCTGGCGTACACCCAGCTGCCCAAGATCTGTGAGCAAACCGACAGCCAGTTGATCTACATCCCGATCCTGCTTGGCGGCGTGTTTAAAGCCACCGGCAACGCTTCACCCGCGACCATTGCAGCCAAGGGTCGCTACATGTTTCAGGACCTCGACCGTTACGCCAGACGCTACGATGTGCCACTGAAGTTCAACGCGCATTTCCCGATCAACACCCTGATGCTCATGCGCGCCGTCACCGGCATGCAGTTGCGCCATCCCGAGCGCTTTGCCGCATTCATCGATTGCCTGTTCAAAGCGCTGTGGGTTGAAGGCCGCAGCCTCGATGAACCGGCAACTGTGGCGGCAGTGCTAACCCGCAATGGTTTCGACCCCAACGAAGTGCTGGCCCTGACGACCGATGAGGAAGTCAAAGCCGCGCTCAAGGCCAACACCGAGAAAGCGGTACAGCGCGGTGTATTCGGCGCACCGAGCATGTTTGTCGATGGTCAGTTGTTCTTCGGCCAGGACCGTCTGGAGTTCGTCCGCGAAGCCCTGGGTTAAACCTCGATGACCAACCGCCCCTGTGCCGCCCCCGACAGGAGCAGCCCAAGGGCGACCTCGGCGGTTTGCAAAGTGAACCGCCGTGGATCGAGCATCGGTGTGAGCCTGCCCGCCTCGATCAAGCTTGCCGCCTCGCGCAAAATTTCACCGTGATGCTCACGTCCATGCCCCGTCAGCAGCGGCAACAAGGTGAAGACACCGGAATAAGTCGCCCCGCGAAATGAAAGTGGCGCGAGACTGTGCTGGCCCCAGCCCAGGCAACTCACCACATGACCGTGATACATCCGCACAGCTTTGAATGACGCATCCAGTGTTTCACCACCCACTGTGTCATAGACAATATCGAATCCCTCCCCGGCCGTGTACTCAGTCACATAGTCCTCGACCGACGACTCGTGATAATCGATAAAGGTTGCCCCCAAGTCCTCTATCAACCCCTGCTGCCAAGCAGAACCCGTCGCAAACACCTCGGCACCGAATGCACGGCAGATTTGCACAGCGACATGCCCCACTCCACCCGCCCCGCCGTGAATCAACACTTTCTGACCCGCCCGAACCCGAGCACGGTCGACCAATCCTTCCCACGCCGTGATCAGTACCAACGGCAATGCTGCGGCTTGACGCATGCTCAGATTGCCCGGCTTATGCGCCAGCAACCGCGCATCGACCACTGCGTACTCGGCCAACGAACCCTGGACCCCGCCAATCCCCGTTGCCATGGCGTAAACCTCATCGCCCGGCTCCCAGTCAATGACGCCCTTCCCCAACGCTTCCACCGTTCCCGCCAGATCCATGCCCAACACCGCCGGTAACGGCTGACGTGCATGAGCGGCCTGGCCTGAGCGGATTTTCCCATCCAGCGGATTCACCCCGCTGGCGGCAATCCGCACCAGCACCTGCCCCGCTCCAGGTATCGGTCGCTGAATGGAAGCCAAGCGTAGCGGTGCATTAGCCGAGTCAACAATCAGCGCGCGCATGTGCAGTGAGTCAGTCATTTCGCCTATTTCCATCAGAAGTGGTTGTAGGATTGATCTTCCGCCAACCCACTCATGCCGATAAGACGCTGTATCGCTATAGTGAGCATGCCCATTTGGCATGAATGAGAAACCCTGTGGACAAACTCAATGCAATGGCCATTTTCGTCCGGGTGGTCGAACGCGGCAGCTTTTCCGCCGTTGCCCGGGAGATGCAAACCAGCCAGCCGACCATCAGCAAAGTGCTGCGAGCTTTGGAGTCGGAACTCGGGGGCGAGCTGATAGCCCGCAGCACCCGACGACTTTCCCTGACCGATGAAGGACAGCGCTACTACACCGAGTGTCGCCGAATCCTCGCAGCGGTGGACGCCGCCGAACACAGCTTCCAGTCCGGCCGGGAAGTCATCGCAGGGCCACTGAGAATCGGTTCCTCGGTCAGCTTCGGGCGCTTGCAGATTGCGCCGCGTCTGCCGGAGTTTCTCAGGCGTCATCCTGAAGTTCAGATTGACCTGCAACTGAGCGACCAGAACCAGGACCTGGTCAGCGAAGGCCTGGACGTCACGTTCAGGATCGGCACATTGAACGACAGCGGCTTGATCGCCCGCCATGTCGGTACCACCCACCGGGTGACGGTCGCAACCCCGGATTATCTGGTGCGACACGGTCAGCCCCGCACACCGCAGGAACTGAGCGGGCACAATTGCCTGCTGTTCAACCTGCTAAACAGTCAGAACCTATGGATTTATGAGAAAGGTGCCCAGCGTCACGAAGTACGGATCAAGGGCAATGCGCAAAGCAACAACTCCGAAGCGATTCGCGAGATGGTGCTGGGAGGATTGGGGATCGCGTTGTCACCGACATGGCTGTTCAGCGAGGATCTGAAAGCCGGGAGAGTGGCCGCGATATTGCAGGAATTCACCCCGCAATCACTGCCGATACATGCCGTGTCCCCGGCGAATCGTCGCCAATCCGCCAGGGTCAAAGCCTTTGTCGATTACATGGCTCTGGCGCTGGAATCAGCGCCCGAGCTGCAGCTGGTTAAATAGCCGCCGTACGAGTGTTCAGCCATTCAAGGGCCGCGCCGTCCAGCAACGGACTCAAACGCTCGCGCACTTCGGCGTGGTAAGCGTTGAACCACTGCTTTTCCTCTTCGGTCAGCAGCGACGGTTCCAGGCAACGGGTGTCGATCGGGCACAGGGTCAGGGTTTCGAATTTCAAGAACTCGCCGAATTCGCTGCTGCCAGCTTCGCGGTTCATTGCCAGGTTCTCGATGCGAACACCCCAGCGGCCCGGACGGTAGGTGCCCGGTTCGATGGAAGTGATCATGCCCGGTTGCATCGCGGTTTGCGGCGCTGGCGCAGCTTGATAGGCGATGACTTGCGGGCCTTCGTGAACGTTGAGGAAGTAGCCCACACCGTGCCCGGTACCGTGACCGTAATCGACGCTTTCGGCCCAGATCGGCGCGCGGGCGATGGCATCGAGCAGTGGCGACAGAATGCCTTTGGGGAACTGGGCGCGAGACAAGGCAATCACGCCTTTGAGCACGCGGGTGCAATCGCGCTTCTGCTCGGCCGTCGGTGTTCCCACCGGCACCATCCGCGTGATATCCGTCGTGCCGCCCAGGTACTGGCCGCCGGAGTCGATCAGCAACAGGCCGTCACCTTCGATCACCGCGTGCTCTTCTTCGGTGGCGTGGTAATGCGGCATCGCGCCGTTGGCGTTGAACGCCGCGATAGTATTGAAGCTCAGCGACACGTAACCCGGACGACGTTCACGCGCAGCGGTGAGTTTTTCGTCGATGGTCAACTCGGTGATGCGCTCACGGCCCAGCGCCGAGTCGAGCCAGGTGAAAAACTCACAGAGCGCTGCACCGTCCTGCTCCATGGCCTGACGAATGTGCTCGGCATCGGCCAGGCTCTTCTGCGACTTGGCCAGGGTGGTCGGGTTCAGGCCTTCGATCAGCTTGACGCCGCTGCTCAGGTTGCCCAGCAGACCGGCCGTTACGCGTGCCGGGTCGACCAACAGGCTCGCATCGTTCGGCACCGCGCTCAGCGCAGCCGCCACTTCGCTGTAATCGCGCAGGGTCACGCCGTCCTGCTCAAGCACCGCACGCAACTGGGCATCGACCTTGCTCAAAGCCACGAACAAAGTGGCTTGCTGCTGGCTGATCAACGCAAAAGACACGAAGACCGGGTTGAACGACACATCGCCGCCGCGCAGGTTGAACAGCCAGGCGATGTCATCGAGGGTGGCGATGAAATGCCAGTCGGCACCCTTTGCCCGCAAGGCTTCGCGCAGCTTGGCGAGTTTTTCGCCACGGCTGACAGTGGCCTGCGGTGGCAAGTGCTGATAGATCGGTTCGTTCGGCAGAATCGGGCGATCAGTCCAGACTTCGTTCAATAGATCGATGTCAGTGCGCAGGCGCGCGCCGCGATCTTCGAGTTTGCTGCCCAGGGTTCGCGCCGAAGCCACGGCCATCACCGCTCCATCGACCGCGACGACGCCGCCCTCAGGGGTTTGTTCGGCCAGCCAGTCCAGAGGACTCGGTTGGCCCGGCTGCAGCTTGACCAGTTCGATGCCGCTGCCCTTGAGTTCCTTGGTCGCTTGTTCCCAATAACGGCTGTCGGCCCAGACACCGGCAAAATCCGGGGTGACGATCAGGGTGCCGACCGAACCATGGAAACCGGACAACCACTGGCGCCCTTGCCAGTAGCCCGGCAAGTATTCAGACAGGTGTGGGTCGGCCGACGGCACCAGAAGCGCGTGAATGCCCTCCCGGCTCATCAGCTCGCGGGTTTGCGCCAGGCGCTGGGGCACCGATCCATTGATCGAAGACTGCGTACTCATCGTGACTCCTGCTAACCACTTATCATTGTTTGTGTTGTTGTGTAGCGCCGATCAATGCCGGAACGCTGTTTACTTAAGAAATGTTGAGTCTTACCAATTCCTGTGGCGAGCGAGCTTGCTCGCGTTGGGCTGCGCAGCGGCCCCAAAAATCTGACAACCATTGCGATTTTTGTGAGTGCTGCGCACTCAAGCGGGAGCAAGCTCCCTCGCCACAGATGTCTCACTGACTCAAGATCCGCCTAAGTGAACAGCATTGCGATCAATGCCGGCGCTTTTTTTTGCCCTATTGCCAAAATGCCGGAGCACTGGCGCAGGCTGCTTTAATCAATTGTGCCGCTTGATCGATGTCCTGCTCGGTGGTGAAACGCCCCAGGCTCAAGCGAATGGTGCGACTCGCCGCGCGAGCGTCATGCCCCAGCGCTAGCAGCACGTGGGAGGGTGCATTGCTCGCGGAATTGCAGGCCGAAGTCGCGGAAAACGCGATCGAGGCGAGCAATACCGTCGAATTGAACTCGCCTTCATTGAAGGTCAGGCTCAGGGTATGGGGGATGCGTTGGCTCGGGCTGCCGTTGAGGCGTACGCCGGGAATGCTGAACAGTTGCTCGAGCAAGCGCTCTCGCAGATGCACGATCAAGGTTTTTTCTTCATCGAATGCAGCCGCCGCCAGCGCAAAAGCCTCGCCCATGGCGACGATTTGATGCGTCGCCAGGGTGCCGGAACGCAAACCGCCCTCGTGCCCACCGCCGTGGATCTGTGCCAGCAAGCGCTGTTGCGCGCGCGGCCCGACGTACAGTGCGCCGATACCCTTGGGGCCATAGAGTTTGTGCGCCGAAAAGGACATCAGGTCCACCGGCCACTCGGCCAGGTCAATCGCCACTTTACCTGCGCCCTGCGCTGCGTCGACATGGAACAACGCCTGGCGATCACGCACCCGCTGACCGATGGCCGGGATGTCGTTGACCGTACCGAGTTCGTTATTGACCAGCATCAGCGACACCAGAAAGGTGTCCTCGCGCATGGCTTCGCTGACCGCTTGCGGGGTGATCAGGCCATCGGCGTCCGGCACCAGGTACGTTACCGCGACACCGGCATCCTGCAACTGCTTCGCGGTATCGAGGATAGCCTTGTGTTCGATCTGGCTGGTGATGATGTGGCCGCCGGCAACGCCGCGCGCCTGGGCGACGCCCTTGAGGGCCAGGTTGTTGGATTCGGTGGCGCCGGAGGTCCAGACGATCTGCGCAGGGAGGGCGCCGACCAGTTCGGCAACCTGGCGCCGCGCCTGCTCGACCGACTGCCGGGCCTGTTGACCGAAGGCGTGGGAGCTGGAAGCGGGGTTGCCGAAATTGCCGCTGAACCCCAGACACTCGACCATGACCTTGATGACCCGCTCATCCACCGGCGTGGTGGCGGCGTAGTCGAAATACAACGGACGTTTATTCATAAAAGACTCGCAGAGCGTGTTCCGGGATCAGGAAGCTCGTGACTGTAAACGTCAAGACGCAGCCTTGTGAGCTGCGCCCGGTTTCAGAGCGCTACCAATACCTGATCGGATGCCGTTAAAGAAGTACAACTTCATTTAAGAGTGCGTAGGAACGCTCCTGAAAAGCGAGCTTAACAGGCATCGGGCAACCGGTTGAAGCAATGCGTCAGCTAAAGCTTTCGAGCAGGATCGGATACAGCGATGCCACCAGCAGCGCGGCCATGCCCCAGTTGAACAGGCGCAACCAGCGGCGGTCCTTCAGCACGTTGCGCAACAGGGTTCCGCACGCGGCCCAGACACCAACGCTCGGCAGGTTAATGATGGCGAACACCGCGGCAATCACGATGACGTTGGTGAAGTAACCCTGCATCGGCGTGTAAGTGCTGATCGCGCCGATGGCCATGATCCAGGCCTTGGGATTGACCCACTGAAACGCGGCGGCGCCCAGGTAGCTGATCGGTTTGGCCTCGCCCTTGTCACTGTCCGAAACCGGCCCGGAATGGGCGATTTTCCACGCCAGATACAGCAAATACGCCGCGCCAACGTATCGCAGCACGGTATAGAGCACAGGGTAAGTCTGGAACACCGCGCCCAAGCCGAAACCCACCGCCACGACCAGCACGAAAAAGCCACAAGTGATGCCAAGCATGTGCGGAATGGTGCGGTTGAAGCCGAAGTTCACACCGGACGCCAGCAACATCGTGTTGTTCGGGCCGGGCGTGATCGAGGTGACGAGGGCAAACAGGGCGAACCCCAGCAGCAGATCGAGCGAGAGTGTCATGGGTGGCAGTCCATCAGGGTCGGTCAGGTATTGACCCTATCGCACACCTCGGCGCAAACCCATGGACAGTTAGGTGAAAGTTCGAGCAGTACAGTTCTTGCTCAGCTTGGACGACCGTGCAGCTGTACAGCCCGCTCGGCGTTCATTTCACCCTGCTTGTCGAAGCCAAACGTCTTTGGCGACTCACCGAGGATTTCGGCTTTTTTCGCGTGGTATTCGTCGAAGGACAAACCGCGGCGATTCAATGCCTCCAGCGCCAGTTCCCGGGTTTCTTCGGCGGTGTAGGGGCGCAATTCCGGAGATACATGACTGGCACATCCGGCAAGAACCGAAAGGCTCGACAGCAGCAAAGTGGTGATCAGGGTTTTCATCTTGAGCGTCCTGGCAATCTGGGTTCGGGGCAATGAACACAGGCTACTCGCGCCTTCGCACGGGCAGAAATCAACGCTCTCGATAGTCGCTATTGAGTTTTCCTAATTTCAGTCCCCTCAACACAACATATTCTATAATGATCTATAAATATTAATTTAACTTCTTTTACGGAATAACAACGAAGCTTTATAACAACTCCATCCGCGGGTGCACTGTTGCTCACGCCACTGTTCGCCAGGCAACAGTCATTCAACAAACAGCCCTGCAAAATTAACAGCGCGGACTGCTCAACGCGCTGCAAGCCTTGTAAAACCTGGCTTCAAGGGATTGGTACAGCTCTTGCTCAAGGGGGTTAAGCCCAGTGATGACTCACTGCTCCTCCAGCAACTGTTTAAAAAGGAACTGATCATGTCGCGTCCATTGAAAGTCGTTGCCCTCTCCGGCGGCACCTGGCGTCCCTCCCGCACCCTGGTGCTGACTCAAGCGCTATTGGCGCAATTGGCCGAGCAACTGCCGATCGAGAGCAGGCTGATCGAACTGGGCGACATCGCCCGGCCACTGGGCGCGGCGCTGTCCCGTCAGGAAGTGAGCGTGGAAATCGAAGCCGAGCTGCAAGCGATTGAAAACGCCGACTTGCTGATTGTCGCCGCGCCGGTGTATCGCGGTTCCTACCCTGGCCTGCTCAAGCACCTGTTCGACCTGATCGATCTGAATGCGCTGATCAACACCCCGGTGCTGCTGGCCGCCACCGGTGGCAGCGAACGCCATGCGCTGGTGCTCGATCATCAGTTACGGCCGCTGTTCAGTTTCTTCCAGGCGCTGACCTTGCCGATTGGCGTGTATGCCACCGAAGCCGATTTCTCCAATTACCAAATAACCAGTGAGCCCTTGAAGGCCCGCATTCGTCTTGCTGCAGAACGCGCCGCGCCGTTGTTCGGTGCGTATCCCAACAATCTGCTGAAAATCGCTTAAGGACTTCTTCATGGATGTTTTCTGGTTTCTACCCACCCACGGCGACGGCCACTACCTGGGCACCACCCAGGGTGCTCGCCCGGTGACTCTCAACTACCTGAAGCAAGTGGCGCAGGCTGCTGACAGCCTCGGCTACCACGGAGTGCTGATTCCCACCGGCCGCTCCTGCGAAGACTCGTGGGTGATCGCGTCGGCGCTGGTGCCGTTGACCGAGCGTCTGCGTTATCTGGTGGCGATCCGCCCCGGGATCATTTCGCCGACCGTATCGGCGCGCATGGCCGCCACGCTCGATCGCCTGTCCAACGGCCGCTTGCTGATCAACGTCGTGACCGGCGGCGATCCTGATGAAAACCGCGGCGACGGCAGCTTCCTCGATCACAGCGAACGCTACGAAGTCACCGACGAATTCCTGAAAATCTGGCGCCGGGTGCTGCAAGGCGAATCGGTGGATTTCGAGGGCAAACACCTGCGGGTGCAAAATGCCAAGGCGCTGTATCCGCCGGTGCAGAAACCCTATCCGCCGCTGTACTTTGGCGGTTCGTCCGAAGCCGCCCATGACCTGGCTGCCGAACAGGTGGATGTCTACCTGACCTGGGGCGAACCACCCGCTGCTGTGGCGCAAAAGCTTGCCGATGTCCGTGAGCGTGCTGCGCGTCATGGACGCACGGTGAAATTCGGGATTCGCCTGCATGTGATCGTGCGCGAAACCGCCGAACAGGCGTGGAAAGCCGCAGACAAACTGATCGAACACATCAGTGACGAAACCATCGCCGCGGCGCAGAAATCATTCTCGCGTTTCGATTCGGAAGGTCAGCGGCGCATGGCGGCACTGCATGACGGGCGTCGCGACAACCTGGAAATTTCGCCCAATTTGTGGGCCGGCGTCGGCCTGGTGCGTGGCGGTGCCGGGACGGCGTTGGTGGGCGATCCGCAGCAGGTGGCGGCGCGCATCAAGGAGTACGCGGACCTGGGGATCGAGAGTTTCATTTTCTCCGGCTATCCGCATCTCGAAGAAGCTTATCGCTTTGCCGAACTGGTGTTCCCGCTGCTGCCCGAGCCATACGCCAGCCTTGCCGGGCGCGGTGTCACCAATCTGACCGGGCCGTTTGGCGAAATGATTGCCAATGATGTGCTGCCCGCCAAAGCCACGGCCTGACCCTGCAACCCCTGTGGGAGCGAGCCTGCTCGCGAAGGCGGCAGCACATTCACATCGAAGTGTCTGAAAGACCGTCTTCGCGAGCAGGCTCGCTCCTACAGGGGTACTGCGTCGACTTTTAGAAGGAATCCCGCGTGACTGCCAAGCCGCACAGCGCCCTGATATCCCCGCTGCAAACCGCCCGCCAATTGGCCGCCGGGTTTGCCTTGACCGCCGTCGAGCGCGATGAGCGGGGCGGTACGCCCAAGGCCGAGCGTGACGCCCTGCGCCACAGCGGCCTGCTTGCATTGAGTATTCCCACCCGATTCGGCGGCCTCGGCGCCAACTGGAGTGAAACCCTGACCGTGGTGCGCGAGTTCGCCAAGGTCGACAGTTCGCTTGCCCACGTGTTCGGCTTCCATCACCTGATGCTCGCCACCGTGCGCCTGTTCGCCCGGCCCGAACAATGGCAGCCGTGGTTCGAACAGACTGCGCGCAAGAACTGGTTCTGGGGCAATGCCCTCAATCCTTTGGACACCCGCACCGTGGTGAAAAACCTTGGAGGCTGGCGTGAGTTTTCCGGCAAGAAAAGTTTCTGCTCCGGGGCCAGCGACTCGGAAATGCTGATCGCCTCGGCGGTGGACGAAAGCGCGGGCGGCAAGCTGTTGATCGCCGCCATCCCCAGCGGTCGCAGCGGCATCACCTTGCACAACGACTGGAACAACATGGGCCAGCGCCAGACCGACAGCGGCAGCGCCACCTTCGAACGGGTGCGCGTCGAAGAATCGGAACTGCTGCTCGACCCGGGCCCGCTGAGTACGCCGTTCGCCTGCCTGCGCCCGCTGATCGCCCAGCTCACGTTTACCCACATGTTCCTCGGCATTGCCGAAGGCGCCTTCGAAGAAGCGCGGCAATACACGCTCACCGAAACCCGGCCGTGGCACAAATCCACGGCTCGGGATGTGCGCCAGGACCCTTATGTGCTCGGCCACTACGGCGAATTCTGGGTCGCCCTCGAAGGCGTACGGTTACTGGTGGAACGCGCCGCCGACCTGCTCGACAAGGCGTGGGCCAAAGGGCCGGATCTCAGTGCCGAAGAACGCGGGCATCTGGCCACCGCTATCGCCACCGCCAAGGTTGCCGCGACCCGCAATGGCCTGGAGTTGTGTAGCCGCTTGTTCGAAGTGACCGGCGCGCGCTCGACTCACGCCTCGCTGCGCCTGGACCGGCACTGGCGCAACCTGCGCACGCAAACCCTGCATGACCCGGTGGACTACAAGATTCATGAACTGGGTGATTGGGCGTTGAACCAGGCCCTGCCGATTCCGACTTTTTATTCATAGCTTGCCCTACAAGGAGCGTGCCCCATGCAACTGCTGACCTTACCGCCCTCGCCCGCTCTGGCCACGTCGATCCGTGCCACGGCCCAGGTGTTCGAAGACCCGAAATCCCAGGCCTTGCTCGCGCATCTGCAACAAGTCGCGCCGAGTGAAGCCAGTGTGCTGATCATTGGCGAAACCGGCACTGGCAAAGAACTGGTGGCGCGACACATTCATAACCTCAGCGCACGGCGCAACCGGCCGTTCGTGGCGGTGAACTGCGGTGCGTTTTCAGAATCCCTGGTCGAGGCCGAGCTGTTCGGTCATGAGAAAGGCGCATTTACCGGCGCGTTGAGCGCCAAGGCCGGCTGGTTCGAAGAGGCCGATGGCGGCACGCTGTTTCTCGATGAAATCGGCGATTTGCCGATGGCGATTCAGGTCAAGTTGCTGCGGGTGCTACAGGAACGCGAAGTGGTGCGCCTGGGCTCGCGCAAGAGCATTCCCATCAATGTGCGAGTGCTGGCGGCGACCAACGTGCAACTGGAAAAAGCTATCAACGCCGGGCACTTTCGCGAAGACCTGTATTACCGGCTCGACGTGGTCAGCCTGGAGTTGAGCCCGCTGCGCGATCGTCCCGGCGACATCCTGCCGCTGACCCGCCACTTCATCGACGCCTACAGCCAGCGCCTGGGTTACGGCAGCATCACCATCAGCAAAGAGGCCGAACTGAAACTGCGCAGCTACAGTTGGCCAGGCAACATTCGCGAACTGGAAAACGTCATTCACCACACCCTGCTGATTTGCCGCAACGGCGTGATCGAACGCGACGACCTGCGTCTGTCGAACATGCGCATCGAGCGTCAGGATGACGACCATGCTCAGGTCGACGACTCCGCCGAAGCACTGCTGAATCGAGCTTTTCAGAAGCTCTTCGAAGAGCAGGCGGGTGCGCTGCATGAGAAAGTCGAAGACGCCTTGCTGCGCGCCGCCTACCGCTTCAGTCATTACAACCAGGTGCACACCGCTGCCCTGCTGGGTCTGAGCCGCAACGTGACCCGCACGCGCCTGATCAAGATCGGCGAGCTGGCGGTGAACAAGCGTCGGCCCACGGAAAATGTGCAGGGTGAACGGTTGATGCAGCTCTCTATTTAACCCACCAGATTGCAATGCAGTGCGTGGTCGTGGCTGCGCTCCAGGCTGTGCAGTACCTGGAACGAGCCGAAGGTCACGGTTTTCGCCTGGTGTATGCGGATCAACTGCCAGAAATCCTCTTCGCCGCTTTCAAAACTCCGGAACGCGGCTTCCCCGGCCTCGCGGGTTTGCCATTGCAGGTAATTGAGTACCCGCCGGCCATCGTCGCTGGCTTGAATGCTGGCACTCAGAAAGCCGCTGTAATGCTGAGCCAGACGCTCGGTCTGCCGGGATAACGCCGACACCAGTGCCGGTTGCTGATGGGGTTCGATCTCGAATTCGATCAGCTGGGTGAAGCTGCGATTTTTCTCTGGCGCTTGCATGAATAGTCCCCCAGTACCTGTAAGACGGATCTTGCGATCCGAAGGCGTGCAGGTTAAAACCTCAAGTTAACTAGAGGTCAAGGGGCATTTTTCAAATGATCACCTCGGAAAACCTGCATAAAGAGCTCACCGTCGGCCAGTTGGCGGCGCGCAGCGGCGTGGCGGTCACGGCGCTGCACTTCTATGAGTCCAAGGGCTTGATCAAAAGCAATCGCAATCAGGGCAACCAGCGGCGATATCCACGGGAGGTGCTGCGACGGGTGGCGCTGATCAAGGTAGCTCAGCGCCTGGGCATTCCATTGGCGGAAATCGGCGAGGCTCTGAATACCTTGCCGGATAATCGAGCACCGACGGCGGCGGACTGGAAGGGCTTGTCGGCGCAGTGGAGTCGGGATCTGGATGAACGGATCAATCAGCTGACGCTGTTGCGCGACCGGCTCAATGGCTGCATCGGTTGTGGGTGTTTATCGATGGAGGCGTGTCCGTTGCGTAATTTTGGCGATGTGTTGGGGGAGCAGGGACCGGGGGCGCAGTTGCTGGACCCGAGGGTTGATCCAGAATAAGCGGTGCGGCCTTCGCGAGCAGGCTCGCTCCCACATTGGATCAGTGGCATT
>NZ_JBSVWS010000150.1:0-15450 GCF_054071155.1 Pseudomonas sp. SDO5532_S415
GGAACGCATTCCAAATGTGGGAGCGAGCCTGCTCGCGAAGAGGCCATCGAAGCCTCCGCAAAAACCAACCCCATCACCGTTTCCTTTGAGCTGAGTCAAAAGACCAAATCGTTAGGCGCCTTACCATTGGACATCAAAGATTTTTAACGTCCTTTGGAGCCCCCATGAACAAGCCCCTGCTCGGCGCCACGCTGTTTGCCCTCGCGCTCGCAGCCCCGCTCACCCACGCCCACGAAAAAGGTGACATCCTCTTGCGTGCCGGCGCGATCACCGTCGACCCCAATACCGACAGTTCCACCGTCAAGGTCGATCAGGGCCCATTGAGCGGCGCCGATCTGGGCGGCAAGGCGACGCTGAGCAGCGACACGCAACTAGGCCTGAACTTCGCCTACATGATCACCGATCACCTGGGCATCGAATTGCTGGCGGCCACGCCGTTCGAGCATGATGTAAAACTCAAGGGCACAGCCCTGAGTGCAGCCAACGGCAAGCTCGGTAGTTTCAATCAACTGCCGCCGACCTTGAGCCTGGTGTACTACCCGCTCGACTCCAAGTCCGCGTTCCAGCCCTATGTCGGTGCTGGCGTCAACTACACCTGGATGTACGATGAACACCTGAGCAGCGAAGCGCGCGCCAATGGTTTCAGCAACTTCAACACCCAAAACTCCTGGGGCGTGGCCTGGCAGGTCGGTGCCGACTACATGCTGACCGACAACATCCTGCTCAACGCCCAGCTGCGCTACATCGACATCGACACCCGCGCGACCGTGGAAAACAACGCCGTCGCACCGGGCACCCGGGCACGGGTGAACGTGGATGCGGATCCGTTCGTCTACATGGTGGGCCTGGGCTACAAGTTCTAACGAGCAATCACGTGGTGGTGACTGCGGGCAATTGTGGCGAGGGAGCTTGCTCTCGCTGGGCTGCGAAGCGGCCCCAGGATCGGCGACAGCGGTGATTCAAACAAACCGTATTTACCGGATTTACGGCTGCTGCGCAGCCGAGCGGGAGCAAGCTCCCTCGCCACAGATTTTCTAAGCGATGCCCATGAAAAAGGCGCCTCTCAAGGGCGCCTTTTTTGTGGGTTTGAACAGCTCAGCGCCCCAGCAACCGAGCCAGTCCGACGCTCATCGCGGTCTGCTGCGGGCGGGTAAAACGTTCGAGCAAACGCCGGTTATCAGCCCGTGAATGACGGATATCGCCGGAACGTGCCGGGCCATAGTTCACCGGTGGCAAATCACCGACCACCGCTTTCAGTGCTTCGAGCAGTTGCTTGAGGGTGGTTGCCTGGTTCCAGCCGACGTTGACCGCACCGACTTCCACCTGCGGTTTTTCGATGGCTTGCACCAGCAGATCGACCAGATCCTCGACGTACACGAAATCCCGCGTCTGCTCACCGTCACCAAACACGGTGATCGGCAGGCCTTTCTGCGAGCGTTCGCTGAAAATGCTGATCACCCCGGAGTACGGCGAGGATGGATCCTGGCGCGGACCGAAGATGTTGAAGAAGCGGAAAATCACGGGTTCCAGGGCATGTTCGCGCCGGTAGAAATCGAAGTAATGCTCGCTGGCCAATTTGTCCGAGGCGTAGGGCGTCAGCGGCGCCTTGGGCGTGTCTTCATCGATAGACTCGCCTTCGCCATTGTTGCCATATACCGCTGCGCTGGAAGCAAACAGCACACGCTTGACGCCGGACTGGCGCATGGCTTCGCAGACATTCAGCGAGCCGATGAAATTACTCTGGTGAGTCTTTACCGGATCGTCCACCGAGGCCTGTACCGAGGCCACCGCCGCCAGATGCGCGACTGCACTGCAACCGGCCATCGACCGTGCCACCAGCGCGGCATCGGCGACGTCGCCAACGATCAGTTCGACCTTGGGATTGTCCAGCGGCAGGTTGCTGCGCTTGCCGGTGGACAGGTCGTCGAGAATCCGCACCGAATACCCCTTGGCGAGCAAGGCGTCAGTCAGGTGCGAACCGATGAAACCGGCACCGCCGGTGATCAGAACGGGAGCGTCAGCCATGGCGATAGAACCTGTCCAGTAGGCCCGGGAGAGCGGCGCGCCAGGCGCGTGGCTTGATCCCGAAGGTGTGCAGAATTTTCTTGCAGGCCAGCACCGCGTGTTGCGGTTCTTCGGCAGCGTCCGGCCGCGCGGCGTGGGCCTGGGCGGTCGGCGCTTCGATGGCCAGCGGGTGCAAGACGCGTGCTTCGCTGAGGATAGCTTGTCCCAGCGCCAGCGGCGTGGTCGCTTCGTGCCCGGCGTAGTGGTAGGTGCCCCACAGCGGCGCCGCGCAGTCGAGTTGCTTGAGGACTGAAATGATCACACGGGCGGCGTCATCCACCGGCGTTGGATTGCCTCGGCGATCATCGGCCATCAGCAGCTCTTCCGGGTGTTCGGCCCGGTCGAGGAACCGCCCGAGGGTGCCTTCGGGGCTATCATCGAGCAGCCAGCCGAAGCGCAACAATACGTGTTGCGGGCAAGTGGCGCGCACGCTCTGTTCGATCCGCCACAAGGCCTGACCACGCAGGCCGAGCGGCACCGGTTCGTCTTTTTCGCTGTAGGCGGTGGCGCGCGAGCCATCGAACACGCGATAGCTCGAAGGCTGCAAGAGAACGATGTTGTGATGCTGGCACAGTTCGGCCAGGCGCTCGACCGCCCGCTCCTGCCCGGCCAGACGCTGCTCGCTGACCGTCTCCGCCTGGAACCAGTCGAAGTAGTAGGCGAGGTTGATCAACGCGTCCGGACGGGTGTCGTCGAGCAATTGCGTCAGGCTCGCGGCGTCCCAGCCATCTTGTGGTGGGCGGGGGGCGAGGAAACCGATGTCTTCCTCCGCACCGAGGCGAATCAGCGCCTGCCCAAGGGCATTTCCGCCGCCCAGTAACATAAGGCGCATTCGCATAGAGTCAGCAGGCCCAGTCTGATTGAAACAATGGTTTTATCGACAGCACTCGCGGGCGATGCCGTCGATAGTTGCCGGAATCGTTGCATTTTGCGGGTTTAGTGCGCAACCGTCATCCGTAAAGTGTAGATGCCCGGGATTTGCATCGCCTGTTCCGGCCTCTTCGCGAGCAGGCTCGCTTCCACAAAGGAGCTGCGGTGTACACCAATTCACTGTGGGAGCGAGCCTGCTCGCGAAGAAGCCCTAATGGCCAACGAAGATCTTGAGCGGTACTTGCATCTTCCCCGTCTCACCCGCATAAATCAGACCATGAACCTGCCCATCCCCGCAGACAGTGCCCTGGACGGCTTCCACCCCGCCGTCAGCGCCTGGTTCAGCAACACCTTCGCGACGGTGACCGCCGCCCAGGCCCGGGCGTGGCCGCTGATCCGTCAGCGCCGCTCGACCCTGGTCGCCGCGCCCACCGGCTCCGGCAAAACCCTGACCGCGTTCCTCGCGGTCATCGACGATCTTGTCCACCGTGGGCTGGACACCGACAGCGGCCTGCCTGACGAAACCCTGGTGGTCTACGTCTCGCCGCTCAAGGCGCTGTCCAACGACATCCGCATCAACCTGCAAACGCCACTGGCCGGCATCACCGAACAACTGCGTGTGATGGGCCTGCCCCCATTGCAGATCACCACCGCCGTGCGCACCGGCGACACCCCGCAAAAAGACCGCTCGGCGATGCGCAAGAGCGCACCGCATATTCTGGTCACCACCCCGGAGTCGCTCTACGTGCTGCTTGGTTCCGACTCGGGCCGAAAAATGCTCGGCACCACGCGTACGGTGATCGTCGACGAAATCCACGCCATCGCCGCCAGCAAACGCGGCAGCCACCTGGCCCTGAGCCTGGAGCGCCTGCAGGCGCTCTGTGGCGAACCGCTGGTGCGCATCGGCCTGTCGGCCACGCAAAAACCTATCGAAGCCGTCTCGCGCTTTCTGGTCGGCCGCGATCGAGGCTGCGAAATCGTCGACATCGGCCATGCCCGCCCACGGGACCTGGACATCGAAGTGCCGCCCGTGCCGTTGTCGGCGGTGATGGCCAATGATGTCTGGGAACTGGTCTACGACCGACTTGCCGCCCTCGCCCGCGAACACCGCACCACGCTGATTTTCGTCAACACCCGTCGGCTGGCCGAACGCTTGAGCCGGCACCTGAGCGAACGCCTGGGCAAGGACGCCGTGGCCGCCCACCATGGCAGCCTGGCCAAGGAGTTTCGCCTGGACGCGGAGCAGCGACTCAAACGCGGCGAGTTGCAAGTGCTGATCGCCACGGCCTCGCTGGAATTGGGCATCGACATCGGCGATGTCGACCTGGTGTGCCAGATTGCTTCGCCACGCTCGATCGCCGGATTCCTGCAACGGGTCGGCCGCTCCGGACACCAGGTCGGTGGCACGCCCAAGGGACGCCTTTTCGCCACCACCCGTGACGATCTGATCGAATGCGCTGCGCTGCTCGATTGTGTACGCCGCGGCGAACTGGACACCTTGCAGATCCCGCTGGCGCCGCTGGACGTACTGGCGCAGCAGATCATCGCCGAGGTCAGCTGCCAGGAATGGCCAGAGGACGCTTTGCTGGCAATGTTCCGCCAGGCCTGGCCCTACGCCGCGTTCGACGAAAAACACTATCAAGCGCTGCTGCACATGCTCGCCGAGGGCTACAACGGGCGTCAGGGCATCCGCAGCGCCTACCTGCACCGCGATGCCGTGAGCCGCACTCTGCGCGGGCGCCGCGGCGCCAAACTGACAGCCATGACCAGCGGCGGGACCATTCCCGACAACGCCGACTACAGCGTATTGCTGGAACCCCAGGGGTTGAACATCGGCAGCGTCAACGAAGACTTTGCCGTGGAAAGCATCGCCGGCGACGTGTTCCAGCTGGGCAATACCTCGTACCGGATCCTGCGGGTCGAAACCGGCAAGGTCCGGGTCGAAGATGCCCAGGGGCAACCGCCGACGATTCCGTTCTGGCTCGGCGAAGCGCCGGGACGCAGTGCAGAGCTGTCGTTTGCCGTCGCGCGCCTGCAAGCACAGCTCGATCAGTTGCTGGCTGCCACACCGGGCAACCTGCAACCGGCCCTCGACTGGCTGACCCAGACCCTTGGCCTCAATCTCGCCAGCGCCGAGCAACTGGTCGAGTACCTCGCCCGTGCCCGCCAGACCCTCGGCGCCCTGCCGTCCCAGGACACGCTGCTGATGGAGCGGTTTTTCGACGAGTCCGGTGGCACCCAACTGATCATTCATACGCCGTTCGGCAGCCGCATCAACCGTGCCTGGGGCCTGGCCCTGCGCAAGCGTTTTTGCCGCACCTTCAACTTTGAGTTGCAGGCTGCCGCCAGTGAAGACGCCATCGTGCTGTCATTGTCCACCAGCCACAGCTTCGAACTGGACGACGTCTGGCATTACCTGCACAGCAACAGCGCCGAGCACACGCTGATCCAGGCCGTGCTCGATGCGCCGTTGTTCGGTGTGCGCTGGCGCTGGAATGCCGCAGTGGCCCTGGCGTTGCCGCGCTACAGCGCAGGGCGCAAGGTCCCGCCGCAGATCCAGCGGATGAAAAGCGAAGACCTGATCGCCAGTGTGTTTCCTGACCAGATCGCCTGTGTGGAAAACCTCGTCGGTGAACGGGACATTCCCGACCATCCGCTGGTGGAGCAAACCCTCGACGATTGCCTGCATGAGGCCATGGACAGCGAAGGCTGGCTGGCGTTGTTGCGGCGCATGGAACGCGGCGAAATCCGCCTGATCAGCCGCGACTTGCCCGCGCCTTCGCCCCTGGCTGCGGAAATTCTCAGCGCCAGGCCCTACACCTTTCTCGATGATGCACCGCTGGAAGAGCGTCGAACCCAAGCCGTGCTCAATCGTCGCTGGAGCGATCCACAATCCACCGATGATCTCGGCGTACTGGACTTTGATGCCATCGTCGCCGTGGCGCAAGAAGCCTGGCCAGCGCCCAACGGGGTCGATGAAATGCACGAGGCGTTGATGAGCCTGGCCTGCATCACGGAGGCCGAGGCGCAAGCCAACTTGAACTGGCTCGATGGGTTGAATGCCCTGGCCGACAGTGGCCGCGCCTGCCGTATCAATCACTCGCTATGGCTGGCCCGGGAACGACTGAGCTGCTTGCAGGCGATTTATCCACAAGGTGATTTGAGCCCGGCGCTGCAGGCTTTGCCGGGATTCGATGAACCCTGGAAAGCCGACGACGCCGTGGTTGAGGTGGTTCGTGCCCGGCTCAGCGCGTTTGGGCCTCTGCCGCTGAAGGCGATTGCCGAACCGCTGGGATTGCCGTCGACACAGGTCACCCGGGCACTGGCGCAACTGGAGCGCGAAGGCTACGTGCTGCGCGGTCGCTTCACCCCGGGCCACGCCGAAGAAGAATGGTGCGAGCGACATCTGCTGGCGCGGATTCACCGTTATACGGTCAAGCGTCTGCGGCGGGAAATCGAGCCCGTGGCGTTGCAGGATTTCATGCGCTTTCTGTTCGACTGGCAGCATCTGTCCAGCACCACCCAGGGCCGGGGCAGCGCGATGTTGCCAGCGATCATCGCTCAGTTCGAGGGTTACCCCGCTGCGGCATCGGCCTGGGACAGCGAGATCCTGCCGGCGCGCCTCAAGGATTACGCGCCCACCTGGCTGGATGAGTTGTGCCGCAGCGGCAAGCTGGTCTGGACCCGCCTCACCGCCCGCAAAAAAGGCGCCGGCACGGCCCTGCGCAGCACGCCGATTGTGTTGCTGCCGCGCAATCGGGTCGGGCTCTGGAGCGACTTGGCCGAGCAGACGCCGGTGAGCGAACTGTCGCCCAAAACGCAAAAGGTTTATGACTCACTGCGCCAGCACGGCGCGTTGTTTTTCGATGAGCTGGTGCATGAAGCGCATGTATTGCGCACCGAACTGGAAATCGCCCTGCAAGAGCTGGTCGGCGCCGGACTGGTGAATGCCGACAGTTTCGCCGGGCTTCGAGCCTTGATCACACCCGCCAGCAAACGTCAGGCGCGCAGCGGCCGACGTGGGCGCGGAGCGTTTATCGGCGGCATGGATGATGCCGGACGCTGGGCCTTGCTTCGACGCGGCTCGCCAGCGCCGGTTGTGGATAACCCGCGCCCGTTGCCGATACCCGCCGACACCCTGGAACACATCGCCATGACCTTGCTGCGCCGCTACGGCGTGGTGTTCTGGCGCTTGCTGGAACGTGAGGCGGACTGGCTGCCGAGCTGGCGCGGACTGCTGCGCACTTTCCATCGCCTGGAAGCACGGGGCGAGATTCGGGGTGGACGCTTTGTCAGTGGTCTGGCAGGCGAACAGTTCGCGCTGCCCGAGGCGATTCCATTGCTGCGCGAAGTGCGGCGTCGACCCCATGACGGCAGCCTGGTTGCGGTGTGCGGGGTTGACCCGCTGAACCTTGCCGGCACCTTGCTGCCCGGTGCGAAAGTGCCAGCGCTGACGAGCAATCGGCTGGTGTATCGCGATGGGTTGCCCGCTGCTGCCGAGATCGCCGGTAAACAGCAGTTCTGGCTGGAGCTGGATCAACAGGCCATGGCTGAAGTGCGCAGCAAACTGATCCGGCATTGATGCTGTCCGATCCGGCCCTTCGCGGGCAAGCCCGCTCCCAAAAGGGATTTGTGTCCGACTCAAATCCTGCCTACAAAACAGATCACTGTGGGAGCGAGCCTGCTCGCGAAGAGGCCATCACTGTCCCCCTCCTTACTGAGTGCGCGGCCGATCCGTCATCAACACCGCCGAGTGCTCCGGCTCTGCCGCACCATCGTGCATCGGCTCCGCTTGCCTGGGCATCAAAACCTGCTGTGGATAAGTCTGCGCGAAATGCACCCATGGACTGTTATCCACAAGCTTTTTCAAGCGTTGGTTGAACGCCCGGCTCACCGCATATTGTCCACCTGATACCGTGCGAAACTGCGCCGTCAGCACCACACCGTTGAGGTCCATCTTGTCGACGCCGAACACATCCAGCGGACCTTGCAGGTTGTACCTGAGGAACGGGTCGTCGCTGATGGAGTGCCCCGCCTCGCGGATGAGTTCGATGGCCTTGTCGACGTCGGTGTCGTAGGTGAACTGCACCGAAAAGAACGCATAGGCAAACTGCCGTGATTGGTTGGTCACGGCCTTGATCTGGCCGAACGGCACCGAGTGCACAAACCCCTTGCCGTCACGCAGGCGCAAGGTACGAATGGTCAGGCCTTCTACGGTGCCGGCGTGCCCGGAGTCGAGCACCACCCAGTCGCCGATGGACAAGGTGTCTTCGATGATGATGAACAACCCGGTGATGACGTCCTGCACCAGTTGCTGGGAACCAAAGCCGATCGCCAGCCCCACGACACCGGCACCGGCCAGGAAAGGTGCCACGTTGATGCCCAGATTGGCCATGGTGGTGATCGCGCAGATCACCACCAGAATAATTTTGATCGCGTTGCGCAGCAGCGGCAGGATGGTCTTGACCCGGGTACTGGGTTGGCGTGCCGAGCGTTTGTTGACCGGTGGTTTCAGGGCTTCCTGGATCGCCGTGTCCAGCACCACCCAGACCATCCAGGTGATCAGGAAGATCAAACCGATGTGGCTCAGCGAGTCGCTGATCGCCCGTCCGACCGAATTGCTCACTGCGAACTCGAACAGCGATACGCCCCAGATGCGCCCGAGAATATCAATGAACACGATGGCCATGGCGATGCGCAACAAGGCGTGGGACAGGTTCAGGAAGCGTTCCTTGTAGGCACTGCTGCGGCGCAGCTCCACTGCGTTGCGCGACTTGAACAGGTGATGCAACGTGGTGCTCAGAAACACCGTGGCAATCAGCAACACCGTGGTAAACAGCGCACTGCGCAACACCTGCTGATTGTCTTCGCTGATGCTGATCAGGTTGATGATCGAAACCAGCACCATCAACAGAATCGGCCAATACCAGAGTCCGGAAAAAATCCGCAGGGTTTCGCGCAAGGCCGGCTGCGAACGCCGCTGGGCCAGCGGCAGAATGCGGATTACCTGAGCCACTGGACGGCGCAGGCGGAACACCAGCAGGCCAAAAGAAATCGATGCCGCCAGACCGGTAAATACCGCCATGCTGCTGGTGAGGTTACTGCCCAGCTGATGAGCGATCTGCGGGCTGGTCAGGGCATCGCTCAGGGCGACCAGAAAGCCGATCAGAAACAGCGGTCGCGGACTGTCCTGGCGAATGATCTGCACCGCCCTGCGCTTGTGACCGGCGTTGAACAGCACCACCAGCGACATCACCAAGGACGCGGCGAAAATGCCGCTGCTGGTGGCATAGGCAAAACACAAGGCCATTGCCCGGCCGGCCGAGACGGGCAAAAACTGGCTGGCATAGATCGTCAGCGGCAGGCTGACCACCGCGGGAATGCTGTAGGGCAACACGTAGCCCAGCAAGGCCTGGCCGCGCTCGCGACTGAGCAGCAAGCGATGCCGGCACAGACGCGCGGTCAAAAACCTGCCGAACATCCAAAGCAGGCCGAAGACGCCTGCCCACACCGCGGTCAACAGCAGGAAATCCCCCGCCACACTCCAGGCCGACCGGGCCGATGGACGATTGACCAGTTGATCCACTTCATCGGCTGCACGGTCGGCGCGCAAGCGCCAGGCGTCGACCAGGTTTTCGTTGAGATCGAGTTTTTCCTGTACTTCATCGATGCTCGAACTGATGGCCCCCAACAACCCGCCTTGCACCAGCGGTTGCGGATGTGCCGGTGGTGTCGCGGTGGCCGCCGGCAGGCCCGGGATGGCTGCCGCGTCCAGTTCCTCGCTGCCAATTAACAGCAGCGCCCCCAGTAAAATCGCGGTCTTGAGCTTGATCAACGTATCCGCTCCCTTGGATGTGACTGTAAGGAACTGATCGGGAAATGGCCGGTAAGTTCGGTGGTGGCTCCCTCGCCACAGGTATTGCACTGTGCTGGCGATATTTGACCGCTACGCAAATATCAAATGCCCATCCCTGTATTTTTCCGCACAGCCCAAACCCCGACACTGCGCCCCATCACATCAATCCACCGGAGTTGCAGCCATGCCCATTGCCTTGCTCGCGCTGACCCTCAGCGCTTTTGCCATCGGGACGACCGAGTTCGTCATCGTTGGCCTGTTACCGACCATCGGCGCCGACCTCGGGGTCAGCCTGCCGTCCGCCGGCCTGCTGGTCAGCCTGTACGCACTGGGTGTCGCCGTTGGCGCGCCGGTATTGACCGCCCTGACCGGCAGAGTCCCGCGCAAATTGCTGCTGTTGTCGCTGATGGTGCTGTTCACCCTCGGCAACCTCCTGGCCTGGAAAGCGCCGGGCTACGAGTCGCTGATCCTGGCGCGAATCGTCACCGGCCTGGCCCACGGGGTGTTTTTCTCGATCGGTTCGACCATCGCCACCAGTCTAGTGCCCAAGGAAAAAGCCGCCAGCGCGATCGCCATCATGTTCACTGGCCTCACCGTGGCACTGGTCACCGGGGTACCGCTGGGCACCTTCATCGGCCAGCATTTCGGCTGGCGTGAAACCTTCCTCGCGGTGTCGGCTTTGGGCGTGATCGCCTTCATTGGCAGCCTGCTCTATGTGCCGAAAAACATCGCCCACAGCAAACCCGCGTCGCTGTTGCAGCAGTTGCAGGTCCTCAAACAGCCTCGGCTGTTGCTGGTGTACGCCATGACCGCCATTGGCTACGGCGGCTCGTTCATCGCTTTCACCTTCCTGGCGCCGATCCTTCAGGACGTATCCGGTTTCAGCGCCAGCACCGTCAGCCTGGTGCTGCTGGTCTACGGCATCTCGGTGGCCGTCGGCAACATCTGGGGCGGCAAACTGGCGGATAAACGCGGCCCGATCAGCGCCCTCAAAATCGTCTTTGCCCTGCTTGCCGCCGTGCTGTTTGTACTGACCTTTACTGCCGCTAATCCGTGGCTGGCGCTGGCCACCGTTCTGGTCTGGGGTGCCGTGGCGTTCGGCAATGTGCCGGGGCTGCAAGTCTATGTGGTGCGTCAGGCCGAACATCACACACCCCATGCGGTGGACGTGGCTTCGGGTCTGAACATCGCCGCGTTCAACCTCGGGATTGCCGGTGGTGCGTGGGGCGGCGGCTTGATCGTTGCGCACATGGGCTTGATCCATACCGCATGGATTGGTGGTTTGGTAGTGCTGGTGGCACTGGCGCTGACCGCGTGGAGCGGCCGCCTGGATCGGCTGGGGCCGGTGTATGCCGAATCCTCGATCCGTGTAGTCGCCAGTCACTGATAATCCCTGCTCGCGAAGACGGCGCCACATTCGAATTTGATGTGACTGACACACCACCTTCGCGAGCAGGCTCGCTCCCACAGTGGATCTGCGGTGGTTCGTGAAAAGCTACCGTCCGTAGCCCCGGCGAAACTTTCGTCGTCGCCCCGCAGTCAGCAAAAGAATGGGGCACTCGCACGGGAGGCGACATGGCGGCGATTCACATCGGTATTTCAGGTTGGCGCTACACGCCCTGGCGGGGGGATTTTTACCCAAAGGGGTTGCCCCAGCGACGCGAACTGCAATTCGCGTCAAGGGCGGTCAACAGCATCGAAATCAATGGATCGTTTTACGCCCTGCAACGGCCCGAGCGCTATGCCCAGTGGTACATCGAAACGCCGGTGCATTTCGTGTTCAGCGTCAAGGCTCCGCGGTTCATTACCCACATCAAACGCCTGCGCGACATCCACAAGCCCCTGGCGAATTTCTTTGCCTCCGGGGTGCTGGAGCTCAAGGAAAAACTCGGGCCGATCCTCTGGCAATTCCCGCCCAACTTCAAATTCGATGCCGAACTGTTCGAGACCTTCCTCGAACAATTGCCACACAACACCGCCGAGGCGGCCACGCTCGCCCGTCAGCACGACTCGCACCTCCACGGCCACGCCAGCCTCAAGGCGTACAAGAAAAAACCTGTGCGCCACGCCGTGGAAATCCGTCACGACAGTTTCATCGATCCGGCCTTTGTCCGCCTGCTCAAACGCTACAACACGGCGCTGGTGATCGCCGATACCGCCGGTAAATGGCCGTATCGCGAAGACATCACCAGTGACTTCATCTACCTGCGCCTGCACGGTGCCGAAGAACTCTACGCCAGCGGCTACACGCCGCAGGCACTGCAACGCTGGGGTGAACGGATCGAGGCCTGGAATCAAGGGCGGCAACCGAAGGATCCCCATTTGATCGCGCCCCGGCAGAAACCCAGGGCGCGTAAATCCCGCGAAGTGTTCTGCTACTTCGATAACGACATCAAGGTCCGCGCACCTTTCGATGCTCGCCGACTGCTGGAGCGATTCGACCTCGACCAGGATTTGGCCACCGCACCCGGTGAGCCCGTTGCCGAAGGAGCATTGCCATGAGCATGCGCGAACCGGTCGGCGTCACCGACGAGCAGGCCACCATCGACACCATGGTGCATCGTTTCACGGTGTTGACGGTGAACACCCACAAGGGTTTCACCGCGTTGAACCGGCGTTTCATCCTGCCGGAGCTGCGCGAAGCGGTACGCAGTGTTTCAGCCGATGTGGTGTTTTTGCAGGAAGTCCATGGCACCCACGAACAGCATCCAAAGCGCTACAACAATTGGCCGGCGATGCCGCAGTACGAATTCCTCGCCGACACCCTGTGGCCGCAATTCGCCTACGGACGCAACGCGGTGTATCCGGCGGGCGATCACGGCAATGCGCTGCTGTCGAAATTCCAGATCGTGCGCCACGACAACCTCGATGTGTCCATCAGCGGCCACGAGAATCGCGGGATCCTGCATTGCGTCTTGCGCCTGCCCGGCGAAGGTCCGGAGGTGCATGCAATTTGCGTCCACCTGGGCCTGCGTGAAAGCCACCGCAACGAACAACTCAAACTGCTGGCCCGTCGTCTGCAAGAGCTGCCAGACGATGCGCCGGTGGTCGTCGCCGGAGATTTCAACGACTGGCGCCTGCGCGCCGATGCCCTGCTCAAGCCCTGCGGTTTGCGCGAAGTGTTCGCCGAGCACCACGGCAAGCCCGCACGCAGTTTTCCCGCACGGTTGCCGGCGTTGCGTCTTGACCGCATTTACGTACGCAACCTCAAGGCTAGCTGCCCACAAGTATTGACCACCCGGCCCTGGTCGCACCTGTCGGACCACGCACCGCTGTCGGTGGAGATCGAACTATGAGCACCTCACCGATGGAAAAATCCACTGTGGAACCGATTGCCACGCCGCCGACCAGCGCACCCGCGCCGGTCGACATCGAATATCGCTGGCAAGGCAGTAACCGCGTCGAACTGCTAGAAAACGGCGAGGCCTACTTCCCCCGGGTGTTCGAGGCCATGCGCCAGGCCAAAACCGAGATTCTCCTGGAAACCTTCATCGTATTCGAAGACAAGGTCGGCGAAGAACTCAAGACCGTGCTCATCGACGCCGCGCAACGGGGCGTGCGCGTCACCGCCAGCCTCGACGGATTCGGCTGCGGCGAACTGAGCAGCGGTTATCTGACCGCCCTCAGCGGTGCCGGTGTGCACTTGCAAATGTTCGACCCGGCGCCGAAGCGCCTGGGCATCCGCACCAACTGGTTCCGCCGCCTGCACCGCAAGATAGTGGTCGTGGACGGGACCGTTGCCTTCATTGGCGGGATCAACTTTTCCGCCGATCATCTGGCCGATTTCGGCCCCGAGGCCAAGCAGGATTATTCGGTTGAAGTGCAAGGCCCGGTAGTGGCCGACATTCATCACTTTGCCCTGCTGCAATGCGGTCGTCCCGCACGGGCCAAATACTGGTGGCAACGACGCCGCCAGCGTCGGTCGGAACTGGCCGTCACTGATCACGATGGCCAGGTGCGGCTGGTATATCGCGATAACGCAGAACACTCGACCGACATCGAAGAGGTTTACCGCCAGGTATTGCGCACTGCGCAACGGCGCGTGGTTATCGCCAACGCTTACTTTTTCCCGGGCTACCGATTGCTGCGCGAGATCCGCAACGCTGCCCGCCGCGGTGTTGATGTGCGACTGATTCTGCAGGGCCAGCCCGACATGCTGGTGGCCAAACTGGCCGCGCGCATGACCTACGACTACCTGCTCAAGTCCGGGGTGAAGATCTACGAATATTGCGACCGCCCCCTGCACGGCAAGGTCGCACTGGTGGACGAGGACTGGAGCACGGTCGGCTCCAGCAACCTGGACCCGTTGAGCCTGTCGATGAATCTGGAAGCCAATGTGTTGATCCGCGATCGCGCGTTCAATCGTGACCTGTTTGATCGACTCGAAGAACTCAGCGACAACCACTGCAAGGCCATGTCGGTGGACGAGGCCCCGCGCGGGCGCGTCTGGCACATGACCGTGGGGTTTCTGGTGTTCCACTTCCTGCGGCATTTCCCGGCATGGGCCGGTTGGTTGCCGGCGCATAAACCACGCCTGAAAGCCTTCACCTCACCGACCGGGAGCGATCCGCATGAGCCGCACTGAAACCCATGCGGCGCCCCACGCCGACCATCCGGCCAAATCACGCTGGAGCCGTTGGAAAAGACCGCTGACAATGTTGTTTTTCCTGGCGCTGATTGTGCTGTTGACGATGTTTGCCCAGCGCATCGAATGGGGCGAAGTGCTCGACACCCTGGCCGACTTCAAGGTGCGCACGCTGATCATCGCCGCCGGGCTGACCCTGACGAGTTTTCTGGTCTACGCCTGTTTCGACCTGATCGGCCGCACCTACATCCGCCAGAACCTGACCTGGAAACAGATCCTGCCGGTGGGGATCATCAGTTATGCCTTCAACCTCAACCTGAGCGCCTGGGTCGGCGGCATTGCCATGCGTTACCGGCTGTATTCGCGGCTCGGCGTGAGCAAAAGCAACATCGCGAAAATCCTTGGCCTGAGCCTGGCCACCAACTGGTTCGGCTACATGGTGATTGCCGGGGCGGTGTTCAGCAGTGGACTGGTACGCATGCCCCCGGGCTGGAAACTCAGCAGCGACGCGCTGCAAGGTGTAGGCGTGTTGCTGTTGCTGGTCAGCGCGGGCTATCTCGCGGCGTGCCAGTTCTCCAGACGCCGCGAATGGTCGATACGCGGTGTGGAAATCAACTTGCCGTCCATGCGCATGGCGATTCTGCAACTGGCCCTCGGGGCGCTGAACTGGTCGCTGATGGCAGCGGTCATCTTCACCCTGCTGCCCAGCAAGCTCGACTACCCATTGGTGCTTGGCGTGCTGCTGATCAGCGCTATCGCCGGGGTTATCACCCACATACCGGCCGGGCTCGGCGTGCTGGAAGCGGTGTTTGTGGCACTGCTGCAACACGAAGCATCGCGAGGCAGCCTGGTGGCGGGGTTGCTGGCTTATCGGGCGATTTATTTTCTGTTGCCGTTGTTGATCACCCTGGTGATGTATTTGCTGGTGGAGGCCAAGGCCAAGTCGTTGCGGATTGCGAAAAAACCCAAGTGATTTGCAGTGTCTGAGCGGGCGCCTTCGCGAGCAGGCTCGCTCCCACCTGTTGATCGGTGTCGAACACAAGTGCTGTGCACGACGAGGATCCACTGTGGGAGC
>NZ_JBSVWS010000151.1:0-14800 GCF_054071155.1 Pseudomonas sp. SDO5532_S415
GCTCGAAAAACGCGCTGTGGCTGCCGATGGTTCGGATCGTTTGAAAGGCAACACCATCGCCGCCGATGGTTCCGATCGCCTGAAAGGCAACACCGTCGCCTGAACAAATAGCTTCACCGAAGTCCCCAACGAAAAAACCCGGCCTGATCAGCCGGGTTTTTTCATGGTTTTTATCCGGCGATCACGCTTCAACTGCCCGCGCCACCGTGTGCTTCTTCAAAAAAGTAGTCTTTCCAGCTGTCCGCCTTGTTTTTGAGTACGCCCAACGCCTGCAGTTTTTCGGCATAGACCGCCGTGCGTTGTGGCACGACCGTGAAGTCGATTTCGGGATCGTTGACGATTTTCTCGACCAGCGACAGCGGCAGTTTCGATTGCTCGACCCGGATATAGGTCTGGGCGGCGGCGGACTTGTCGGCCTTGATGATTTTTTCGGCTTCGGCCAGGGCGTCATAGAACGCCTTGTAGGTTTTCGGGTTTTCGTCGTGGAATTTTTCAGTGGTGTACAGCACGTTAAACGTAGCCTGGCCACCCAATACGTCGTAGGAACTCAGCACTTTATGCACGTTGGGGCTCTGCAGTTCCTGATACTGGAATGGCGGGCTGGAGAAGTGCGAGCTGATTTCCGAGCCACCGGCGATCAGCGCCGCTGTCGCATCCGGGTGCGCAAGGCTGATCGAGATATCGTCGAATTTCTTGTACTGGTCATTGCCGAACTGTCTGGCGGTTTCAATCTGCAACGTGCGCGACTGGAACCCGACACCCGCCGCCGGTACTGCGATGCGGTCCTTTTCGGTGAAGTCCTTGAGGCTCTTCACGTTCGGGTTGTTGCTCAGCAAATAGTTAGGCATCGACCCCAGCGAGGCGATGGCCTTGACGTTCTGTTTGCCCTTGGTCCGATCCCATATGGTCAGCATCGGCGGCACGCCCGCCGACACCACATCCAGTGCGCCCGCCAACAACGCTTCGTTCATCGCCGTGGCGCCGGAAATGCTGTTCCAGTCGACCTTGATGTCGAGGCCCCGGGCCTTGCCCTGTTTCTCGATGAGTTGCTGATCGCGCACCACATCCAGGATCAGATAGCCGATACCGAATTGCTGGGCAATGCTGATTTTACCTTCGGCCTGAGCACCGGGACTGAGCAATGCGCTGACCGCCGCCACGGAGGTCGCCAACAGGGTCAACGCTGGATGCTTGAAGCGAGTTGCCATGAAAACCTCATAAATTGAAATGCAGGGGACTGCTGCGCAGTCCAGCGGGAGCAAGCTCCCTCGCCACAGGTTGTTCATTGTCCCCAGTAACTGGACGGACAGGACTCAGAGCTTGGCAATCGAGACTTCGGTTGATTTCACGAAGGCAATGACTTCGCTGCCGACCTTCAATTCGAGGTCGCGCACCGATCGGGTGGTGATGACGGAGGTGACGATGCCGGAGGCGGTTTGAACGTCGATTTCCGAGACCACTTCGCCTTCCAGGATCTCCTTGATGACACCCTTGAACTGGTTACGGACGTTGATCGCTTTGATGGTCATGATGAGGCTTCCTGTCTGATGTCGAGTACATCCACCTGGATGTGCAGGCCTTCAAGGTGCACCGCCGGGATCGACATTAAAAGGAATATTAAATTATCAATTTATAACTATTGGATATATTACAAATTTCAGGCAAAAAAAATCCCGGGCAGCTGATGGACGCCCGGGACTTAAAAATGCATAAACCGTGGTGGTGAACGCGGGGCGGATATTACGGAATATTTCCCGCTGTAACAAGATATTTTAGTTAACCATTCGGTTACTAAATTCTCTAACCCCTTAAATAACCAGATATTTTTTATGGTTACCATCGAAACCACCTGAACTGTGCCTGTAGGAGCGAAGCGTGCCTCTACAGATACCAGCGGTACTCCCGTGCATCGATGTCATGCATGAATGCCAAATGATCCTGGCGCTTGTTCTCGCAATACACATCGACAAATTCCGCTCCCAATCCTTCACGCAGTTGCGGGTTGCCTTGCATGGACCGCACGGCTTCCAGCATCTCCAGCGGGAAATCGATACCACTGCTGCGATCTTCATTAAGCGGGGCGATCGGTTCGCGGCCGTTTTCCAGGCCTTGCTCCAGTCCAACCAGTATCGCGGCGAGCACAAGGTAGGGATTGGCATCCGCACCGGCCAGGCGATGTTCGATGCGCAGGTTTTTCGCGTCCGACTCCGGTACCCGCAGGCAGGCATCGCGGTCTTCAAAGCCCCAACTGGCGCGGGATGCGACGTTCACGGTGGCGCTCAAGCGGCGCATGGCGTTGTGATTCGGAGCAAAGATGGGCATGCAATGAGGCAACACGTCCAGACACCCGGCCACGGCGTGGCGCAACGCTTGTTGCCCGTTCGCCGCCAGCAGGTTGTTGCCTGCTTCGTCGTAGAGGCTTACATGCACGTGCATGCCGCTGCCAGGATGCTGCAAGTAGGGTTTGGACATGAAACTGGCGCGATACCCATGTTTGAGCGCCACACCACGGGTGCTGCGGCAAAACAACGCCGCCCAGTCCGCCGCGCGCAATCCGTCATCCAGATGGCCGAAATTGATTTCGAACTGTCCGGGACCGAGTTCGGCGGTGATCACCGTGGCATCGATGCCTTGCGTGCGCGCGGTCTGGACCATGTCATCGAGCACCGGGGCGAATCGCGAGAGGCGTTCGATGTGCATGTTCGGCTGATCATCGGCGTCACCGGTCAGTGGGTCGCGCGCAAATTGTGGCAAGCCATCACGCAAGTGGCTATCGAACAGGTAAAACTCCAGTTCGAACGCCACCACCGGAAAAATGCCTTTGCGACGCAGGCGCTCCAGCACCTGCGCCAAGACTTCGCGCGGCTCGAAGACGATCGGTTTTTCGGTGCCGTCGGAGGTGATCAGCATCTGCCCCAACGGCTGTTGCTCCCAGCTCACCTTCTTGAGTGTGCCGGGCACCAGACGCCGTGGCGCATCCGGGTCACCGTCGTTGAAGCAGTAGTCGCCGATCTTGAACAGCCCGCCCTGGGTGCCGAGCAACACGCAGTTCTGCGGCAACTTGAGCGCGCTGCCGGCCGCCACTTTTTCCAGCATCTCGATCGGGTAGCGCTTGCCGTAGAAATGGCCTGGGATGTCCAGGGAAATCAGGTCGACGTAGCGCACTTCGGGGTAGCGCTGACGAAACCCGCGCACTTCGTCCAGCAGATCAGAGCACACAGCATCCATCGTCTTGTTCCTTGTTGTTTTTATCAGGTGTAAACCCACAGCACGCGGGTGAGTTGGTCCGAGAGATTGCCGTAGCGGCAATGGGCATGACTGGCCAGCTGGAAACTGTCGCCGGCGCACAAGGTGACCGGTTCGTTGTCATCGAGCCACAGCGTCAGCTGGCCTTCCAGGACATAGCCACCCTGCTCCGAACTGTCTTTCATGTGCCGGTCGCCGCTGCTGGCGCCGGGCTCCAGCTGGCTTTCGAGCATGGAAAACGACGCGCGCATTTTCGGCGAGACCAGGATGTCGGTGATCCCGTCGGCGTAATACAGCGTGCGACGCTCATCCGGCCGGGTCACCCAAGACAAGGCCATGGGTTTGGGCAGGCTGTAGAAATAAGTGGTCGGCACACCGAGGGTTTCGCTGATGGCGGTCAAGTCCGCCACCGTCGGCCGGGACAACCCGCGCTCAACCTGCGAAAGAAACCCCACGGAGCGACCGATTTTGTCCGCCAGTTCCTTCAGGGTGTATTTCTTGTGTTTGCGCAGGTCCTGGATGAGGATCGCCAACGCCGAAATCTCTTCTTGCATGTCCATCTAAAAGCTTCCAGAAAGTGCCGATTCAAATGCTGTCGCGCAGCCGGTACCAGGCTTTGCCGATGGCTTCCAGCGGTGCGGCCATGTACTTGCCGCCGGGAAAACTGTTGTTGGTCAAACCTTGGTACAACGCCAACTCGTCCGATTGGCCGAGTATCGCATTGGAAACGGCCCGCGCCCCGGCCAGGGTCGGCAGCACGCCGTGACCGGAATAGCCCTGCAGCCAGTACAGACCGCCGCGCCCGCCGATGTCGGGCGTGCGCTTGAGGGTCAGGTCGATGTGGCCGCCCCAGGCGAATTCCAGCTCGACCCCTTTCAGTTGCGGAAACACACGCTCCAGACAAGGCCGGGTGGCGCCGGCGATGTCCTTCGGCATGCCCCCCAGGTAAGTGCAACCGCCGCCGAACAACAAGCGGTTGTCGGGGGTGCGGCGGAAATAATCGAGCACGAACTGATTGTCGGTGACACACACATTGCTTGGCAGTAACGCAGTCGCCTGTGCCTCGGACAGTGGCGCCGTGGCCACCTGATAGGTCCCAACGGGCAACACGCAACTCGAGAGCTGCGGATCGAGCCGGTCGAGATAAGCATTGCAGGCCAGTACCAATACACCGGCGCGAATGCGACCGCGCTCAGTGGTCACCACATACCCGTCGCCCTCCTCGCGATAATTCAGCGCCTTGCTTTGTTCATGAATCACGCCACCGGCCCGCTCAATCGCCGCAGCCAGGCCGAGCGCCAGTTTCAGCGGATTCAAGTGCCCGCCTTCGGGATCGAACAGCCCGGCCTGGTAGCGCTCGCTGGCGACCCACTCCGGCAGCTGATGGCGTTCAATGAAACGCAAACCATCGTGGCCCCATTTGTGACTGGCCTCGTGCTGCCATTCGGTCAGCAAGCTGACCCGTCGTGGCATCACCGAGGTCCAGAGGTGGCCAGGCCGGTAGTCGCAATCAAATCCATGGCGTGCCGGCAGTTCTCGCAACTCCCGCGCCGCCCAGCGCATGCCTTCCCACAGGCGCCGCGCGCGCTCATACCCCAGCGCCGCTTCCAGCGGCGGCATGTCGCAGGACCAGCCAAGAATGGCCTGCCCGCCATTACGCCCCGACGCCGCCCACGCCACCCGGCTGGCTTCCAGCACAGTCACCCGCTTGCCGGCCAGGGCCAGGCGCAACGCGGTGTGCAACCCGCTGAAACCGGCGCCGATAACCAGCACTTCAGTGTCTTGCTCGCCTTCTAATGGCGCGCGGTTTTTCACCTGATCGGCGCAGGAATGGGCGTAGTAGCTGGCGACGTGCTGGGTGGATTGCTGAAACATTGCCGGCTCCGTGAAATTTTATAGTTTTAATTTCATGAAAAAATACACGGAGAATTTCATGTTGGCAATTTTTTGATGCTTTAGGATGGGGACAGCAGATCACCTGGAAAAGCCAGAGCGAGGTCGCCTGACAGCCGACCTGACTGTTGCGGATGTACCGAATCCCTGTGGGAGCGAGCCTGCTCGCGAAGGCGGTCTGGCATTCGCCATTGATGTCGACTGACACGGCCTCTTCGCGAGCAGGCTCGCTCCCACAGGGGGGACTCGCCGCAAGAGCGAAACCATAAGCAGCCGTTACCGCAGCAATGGATATGTACCCAAACAAAAAAAATCCCACCCGGAAACACCCGGGCGGGATTCGCTGAAACGGCCAGCACTATGGGAAAGACTCAGGCAATCGGAATCAAAGGATCCGCCGCCGCCCAGGCAACATCACGATCCGCCACCGGCGGATAAATCCACACAGTATTGATCTGCGTCTTGAGTTCCTTGCCTTCCTGCTTGGTCAGCTTGACCTGGCGATCCCACCCTTCGGTGTACACCGCGCCCCAGGCGCCCAGATCCAGGCAGGTAACGTATTTCGGCTGGCGGTACGGCGTCGGGTCCACGCCGAGGATATGCGCAGCCACGTTGTTACCGGCATGACGACCCAACATGATGGCGTGCTGGCAAGTCATCAGTGCGTGGTTGCCGATGTCATCGGTGGCCGCGTAAGCGACGTCACCGGTGGCGTAGACGTCATCCTGGCCAATGACTTTCAGGTTTGCATCAACATGCAGGCGGCCGAGATGATCACGTTCGCCGGGGACCTGTTCGGTCAGCGAGCTGGCGCGTACGCCGGTGGTCCAGACAACGGTCTTGGCATCGATACGCTGGCCATCGGACAAGCTCACACCGTCTGCATCAACCGCAACAACCGAGGCGTTCAGATGCCAGGTCACGCCGGTTTCAATGCTGGCTTCAGCGATTTTTTCCGCAATTTCAGGGCCCATGGAACCACCGACCTTGTTACCGCGGTCAACGATGATCACCTTGATATCCGCACGATCGCCGAGGATGGCACGCAGGCGAGTCGGCATTTCAGTCGCCGTTTCAATCCCGGTGAAACCACCGCCGGCAACCACTACGGTGTTGCGTGCAGCGCTTTCTGGCTGGTTGACCAGATTCTTGAGGTGGTTTTCCAGGCGTACGGCTTGTTCGATCTGGTCGACGTCAAACGCATGCTCAGCCACGCCGGGGGTATCAGGCAGTGCCAGGCCGCTGCCGGTCGCCAGTACGAGTTTGTCGTAGATAACCACCTGTTTGTTGCCCCAAGCATCAATGTAGCCAACTCGTTTTTGCGCGACGTCGATGGTCTCGGCAGCGCCCTTGATGAACTTCACGCCGACCGCATCGAACAGCTTGCCAATCGGAGCGGCCAGTTGATGGGCGTTCGGCTCGTAAAAACGTGGGCGTATCCGCAACTCGGCCTGGGGAGCCAGCACCGTCACTTCGACGTTGTTGTGATCATGGATGTTGAACAGACGCGTCGCACTGATCGCTGTCCACATACCACCGAAACCCGCACCAACTACCAGGATGTGTTGTTTCATTTTTAACTCCAGTGAAGAACCAGGCATTGAATGTTGTTAAAGGACCAGGAGCTTGGCGCGAGTCTCTCTTGGAAAGCGCCGTTCACTGCCGATCTGACAACTGCGACTCTATTGATCCGAGTTACATCGCGCAACCTGTTTTTTGCGATGGTTTCCATCGACGATATCGATACAGGCCTGAAAGGAGCCATACAGCGGGCTACAAACGGATTTCCGCTTCAATGGAGCCACAATCCCATTCGTTGTCCCGTTAACGACCAGCTGATATCATTTGCGACAACACTAGTCGGAGATTGAAATGGCTCTTTACAGCGCAGGCGTCGAATACGGTCTTCACTGCCTGACTTTCCTGGTAGGCAATTGCGGCGATACCCGCGAAGCGAGTGTGCGTGACCTGGCCGAGCTGCAAGGTGTGCCACTGGACTATCTGGCAAAAATCTTCACCAAACTGGCCAAGGCAAAACTGGTGGTGGCGACCGAGGGTGTGCGTGGGGGGTTCAAGCTGGCTCGGCCGGCGGACGAAATCACGCTGCTGGATATCGTCAACGCCATCGACGGGCGCAAGGCTATTTTCGAATGCCGGGAAATTCGCGGTCGTTGCGCACTGTTTGAAGGTGAGACGCCGGAATGGGCGGTGGACGGACGCTGCTCGATCCATGCCGCGATGCTGACGGCGCAGAAGCGCATGGAAGAGGCCCTGGCCCAGCAGACGATCCTGGACATCGCCCGCAGGGTAGGACGCAAGGCCCCGGCGGAGTTCAACGCGAAGGTGGACAGCTGGATGAACGATCGCCGGGAAAAGAAAGGCACCGCCAGTGCCCAGACAAGCGACGATCAGCTCATCCAGGTCACCGCGATTTCCGACTGAATCCTACAGGCAATCACGCACTGCCTTGCGCAGTGCGCCGGACTTGGCCCAGGGCGGGCCCTGATACAGCGAGACCTGGCTGCCATCCTTCGACTTCACGATGTCCAGAACTTCATCGGCCGTGATGATGCTGGGCGCGGTAATCCGGTAGCCGTTGGATATCGACGTTTGCGTGGTGCTGGACACCTCTTTCTGCCACGGAGGCAACACGCACGCGGCCAGCTCTTTCGGTGGTTTTTCACTGTACTTGCTGACATTCGGCTCGCCCGGTACCACTGACGCCGGCAACGAACATCCCGACAGCAACGCCAATACCACTCCCCCCATCAACATCCGACTCTGCATGAAACGTCCTTAATCCTGAAAAAATAAAATGTAGTCTGTCGCCGTCCGGACTGCCATGGATGACCGAACCTCAGCGACTGGCGTTGTTGTCGCCAGGCCCCGGGTAGGACCGCTCGTTCAAATAGGTCATCCATCGCTCATAGGCTTCATGTTGCCACTGGCTGACCCGCTCCCACTCCGGCCCGCTGAGCTGGTGTTCGGAGATGAGCTTCATCATTTCGCTGGTGGCCGCATCCAGATCGGCAATCAGCTCATGGGCACGCGCTCTGAAATCATCGGTTGCGGTCATTTTGAACGTCCCCCGCCCTTGCCGAAAAATCGGTACTTCACTACGACAGCGAATTTTGCCGATCGCGCAAACTTCCCGACCAAAGGAAGCGCCCCGGGATCGGACGAATACAACGCTCTGCCGCTGGAATGGGTCTAAAATTTCAAGGCGCAGAGTTGCAGGAGGTCATCATGTGGCTTAACGAATCGGAACAAGAACTTCGACGCGATCTGCAAGGGCTTGCATCGGATCTGCGATGGTCGGCGGTCGAACTTTTGCGCATCGCAGAGCAGTTGCGCCTGACCGGCAATGATGTCGATGCAGAGGCTGTCAGGAGGCTGTGCGATCTGTTCCAGGGTGATGAGCAACGCTTGGCGGGCTATGCCGAGGAAGTGAAGGCCAAATTCATCACCCGCAACAAACCCCAATAGCGGACACGCTGTGATGAAAAGCGCTCTCTTGATGTTCGCCGCCTTGCTCACGGCATTGCCAGGCTGCAGCAGCAACTCGCAAATCTACCGGGACCAGCCGCTGGTGGCCAAGGTCGAGACCGGCATGAGCAAGGAGCAAGTCGAGCAAATCGGCGGCCCACCGTTATCGGTCACGAACCGTAGCGTCGAGCCGGGCACTTGCTTTGATTACAAGCTGACCCAACCCGGTCATCAGCACCCGTTTAACGTCAGTTTCGATGATCGGGGCAAGGTCGATCACAAGAGCTTCATGACCTGTGCCGAATGGAGCAACACCCAGCAAAAGGCCAGGGAATCACGCTCTGGTGGTGGAGGTGGCGGCTACTAGCCCCGGCAATAAATCTCCACGTGGGTGGAAAAATGTGGCGAGGGGATTTATCCCCGTTCGGCTGCGAAGCAGTCGTAAAATCCGGACAACTTGTATTTGTCTGAAGTAACGCTCGGGGCCGCTTCGCAGCCCAACGGGGATAAATCCCCTCGCCACAATAACCGCGCGCCACTGGATCGGGTTACTGGCTGCGCGCCTGTTTGCTCGGCCGCGACTTGTAGCCAGGAAGAGACGCCGCAAACGCCAGCGCTTCCTCTCGGCTGCCAAACGACCCGAGTCGATCACCTTTGGTGCAGACCCGCCATGGGCCGTTGTTCACGCTGACCAGGTCATAACCGTTCATGTGCATCTTGTTCAGCATCGGAACACTCATGGTCACCTCCATCTTCGCAATGATATCCAAAGCTAACGTGCCTACCTTACACCCACCCTTTGCCGAAAGGCCGACCAGACGTCGTGTCAGTATTCCGTCATTGGATTGCACTTTCAGGCGTGACAACCGCTCTAAACAGGCAAATTCCGGCAAAACGAATCCGGCGCGAATATTGCAGTTTTATGACAAATTTATGTCAAAGAGCTATCAGGCAATACATGAAAGTACGCGCAACCGTCATTTGCGAGCAGGACCGTCACATTCTCCTGGTGCGCAAACCGAGGAGTCGGTGGATGTTGCCCGGCGGCAAGGTCGAGCCCGGTGAAACGGTGGCGGGCGCCGCCATGCGCGAACTACAGGAAGAAACCGGGCTTGATGTCGATGACATGCTGTACCTGATGGAACTGGAAACCGGCAGCACCCGGCACCACGTTTTCGAGGCCTCCGTGATCAATCTGGATCAGGCGCGGCCACAAAATGAAATCTTCGACTGCATCTGGTTTCCGCTGGATGCAGTACAAAACCTGAGCACCAGCGACGCCACGCTCAGTATCGTCAGAGCGTTTCAACGTCGCCTGTAAGTTTCTCTACGCCGTGGCCAATGCCGTCGCGGCCCTGTCGATAAACGCGGCAATCTCCGCCGGCATCGAAGCCAGGGACGCATGACTGGCGTTCAAGGTCAGGATCTCCCGGGCGTTCAGCCGTCCCGCCATCCATTGCTGGTTCTGCGGCGCGATCATCCGGTCATCGGCCGACACCTGGTACCAAGACGGTTTGTTCTTCCACGCCACGGTGCTGATCGTGTCGCCAAAGGTGCTGGCCAAGGGGGCTTTCTGGGTGATGCCCATGACCAGTCCTTCGGTCGCCGGCAAGTCCTGGCAGAAGCTCTCATGGTAGAGCTCAGGCTTGACCCACAGATAACCGTCGCTGTCGGGGGCCAGGTTGGCTGCTGCCGCCGGGAGATGCCGTTGCGTAATCCCGCCGGGGCTTTCACCGGTGTCCGGCGCGAACGCAGCGATATAAACCAGGCCCACGACATTCGGTTGATCGCCCGCCTCTGTTATCACCGCACCGCCATAGGAATGCCCCACCAACAGCACGGGGCCGGCCACTTGCGCGACCATTTTACGGGTGCGTTCAGCGTCATCGGCCAATGAAGTCAGGGGCATTTCCACTGCCTGGATGCGGGTGTAGCCCTTGCCCAGCAGTTTGACGATGACTTTGTTCCAATGGGCGGCACCGCCCCAGAAACCATGGACCAGCACAATCGTGGGTTTTTCGCTCATGACCTTGACTCCATTGTTCGATGAAGTTGTTGGCGCGTCGTGTCAGCCCTGATCGCCGCCGCCCACGGGCATGACCATACCGGTGATATAGGACGCATCGTCGCTGGCCAGAAACAGAATAGCCCCGGCTTGCTCATCCAGCGTGCCGTAGCGCTTCATCAGACTGCTGTCGAGGGTCTGGTCGACGATCTGCTGATACCAGACTTTCTCTTGCGCGCTTTGCTCGGCGCTGTTGCGTGGAATCACCCGCGGCGGCGCTTCGGTGCCACCGGGTGCCGTGGCGTTGACCCGAACCCCGCGCCCGGCGGTTTCAAACGCCAGGCAAGCGGTCAGCGCATTGACCCCGCCCTTCGCCGCGCCATAGGGCACGCGATTGACACTGCGGGTGGCGATGGACGACACGTTGACGATCGCCCCACTGCCCTGCTCCAGCATGAAGGGCAACGCGGCGTGACAGCACCATAAGGTCGGGAACAACGAACGGCGGACCTCGGCCTCGATCTGCGATGCCTCGTAATGCTCGAACGGCTTGGCCCAGATCGTACCGCCGACGTTATTGATCAACACATCGAGACGACCAAAGCGCTCGACGGCCGTTTGCATCACCCGGCTGCATTCCTCGTACTGCTCCAGGTCGGCGGTCAGGGCCAGCACCTGGCTGTCTTTCGCCAAGTGTTGCTGAACCTCGAACACCAGCTCGGAGCGATCGACCAGGATCAGCTTCGCCCCTTCCGCCGCCATCCGCTCTGCAACGCGCCGACCGATGCCCTGGGCAGCCCCGGTGATCAGCGCGACTTTTTCTTGAAATCTGTTCATGCGTACCTCTCTTTAGTCGAGCTCGGTATCTGTGGGAGCGGGCTTGCTCGCGAAAGCGGTATGGCTGGCGACATCGATGTTGGATGTGCCGGCCTCTTCGCGAGCAGGCTCGCTCCCACATGGGTCCTGTGTCGTGGACGTTATCCGGGTGCACCACTATCAACTGTGGGAGCGGGCTTGCTCGCGAAAGCTGCCTCACAAGCAACATCAATGTTGAATGTGCCGCCCTCTTCGCGAGCAGGCTCGCTCCCACAAGGGACTGCGCGCGACTCACGCCGCGCTGGCGGCAAATTTTTCGTAGTAGAAGTTCGCAGGCTTGATGCCTTGCTCGCCGATGTACTTGCTGACCGCCTCCACCATCGGCGGTGGACCGCACAGGTAGACATCGACATCACCATCGTTCAGGTGCTTTGGCTCGATGTGCTGGGTCACGTAGCCCTTGAGCGGGTGCTGGCTATCGGGGCTGGCCACGCAAGCGCTGTAGCTGAAGTTGGGAATGCGCGCGGCGAAAGCTTCCAGCCGATCCATTTCCACCAGGTCGAAATCCTGGGTCACGCCGTAGATCAAGTGCAACGGATGATCACTGCCCTGCTCGGCGATTTTCTCCAGCATCGCGGTGAACGGCGCCAGCCCGGTGCCACCGGCCAGCAGCAACAACGGCCGGCGGATGTCGCGCAGATAGAAACTGCCCAGGGGACCTGCCAGGCTCATGCTGTCGCCGGCCTTGGCCATGCCGGTGAGGAAACTGCTCATCAAGCCGCCAGGCACGTTGCGAATCAGGAAGCTGACTTCGCCGTCTCGTTGCAACGAGCTGAAGGAGTACGCGCGGGTCTGCTCGCTGCCGGGAATGCCCAGGTTCACGTACTGCCCCGGCAGGAACGCCAGTTTGCTCAACGCCTCGCCCTTGATCGACAGCGCGATGGTGCTGTCGGACAACTGGCGCACCGCACTGATGGTTGCCTCGTAGCTGGCCTGGCGGGTACGGCAGACTTGCGACGACGTCGGCACGCGTACCACGCAATCGCTCTGGGCACGCATCTGGCAGGTCAGGACGAAACCCTGCTCGGCCTCTTCCGGGCTGAGGGCATCTTCGATGTACTCCTCGCCCAGATCATAGGTGCCGGCCTCGGCAAAACACTTGCAGGTGCCGCAGGCGCCGTCGCGGCAGTCCAGCGGGATATTGATGCCCTGGCGGTACGCGGCATCGGCCACGGTTTCACCGGCATTGGCGTCGATGAACCGGGTGACGCCGTCTTCGAAATTGAACGCAATGGAATGGGTCATGACGGCCGCCTCACAAGTGGTAAACATCGATGACCTGGCGAACGTAATCGTTCTTCAGGATCACTTTCTTGGCTTTGATCAGCGGGTTTTCACCGCGCACATCAAGGGTGTAGAAACTGCTGCCGAAGTAGCTGTCGACGGTCTTGTAGCGAAAGCTCAGGGTGTGCCAGTTGAAGCGCACCTTGCACAAGCCGTCGGCCTGTTCCAGCAGCTCGATGTTGCTGATGTTGTGGGACGTGCGGGTGTCCGGAACGCTTGCGCTGGAGCGCTCGGTCTTGATGCGGAAGATGCGGTCTTCCAGGCCGGTGCGGTTGCCGTACCAGATCAGCGAGATTTCCCGCTGCGGGTCTTCGGTCAACTCGTCATTGTCATCCCACGACGGCATCCAGAAAGTGGCGTCCGGGGCGTACAGCTCCAGCCACTCATCCCACTGCCGGTCATCGAGGTAACGCGCTTCGCGGTAGAGAAAGTCGCGCACGGTATCAAAGGAAATGGTCATTGCACGTCCTCCACGGCGATCAACTTCGACTGCTCGGCGGCCAGGGCCTTGAGCATGGTCTGCTGCCAGTATTTGTGTTGCAGCACGAACAGGCCTTCGTCTTCGGTGCGCACGCCGCTGAGCAGCGGAAGCAGGTCGATTTCCTTGGCCGCGTCATCGGCGCCTTCGATCCAGTGCTCGGCGCCACGGGACATGTCGTTCCAGGTCGTCACGCTGCCCTGGTAGCTGGTCTGGCAGGAGCGGAACTCTTCCAGATCGTCAGGCGTGGCCATGCCGCTGACGTTGAAGAAATCCTCGTACTGGCGAATACGGCTGGAACGCGCGTGGTCGCTTTCGCCTTTGGGGGCGATGCAGTAGATGGTGATTTCCGTGCGGTCGACCGAGATCGGCCGGGCGATGCGGATTTGCGAGCTGAACTGGTCCATCAGGTACACGTTCGGGTACAGGCACAGGTTGCGCGAGTTCTCGATCATCCAGTCGGCGCGGGCCTTGCCGAAGTCCTGGGCCAGCTCGTCGCGTCGTTCGTACAGCGGACGGTCTTCCGGGTTGGCCCAACGGGTCCAGAGCAGCATGTGGCCCTTGTCGAAGGAATAGAAACCGCCGCCCTGCTTGGCCCAGCTGCCGGCGCTCATGGTCGGATTTTCGTCACCGGCCTCGCGTTGCTTGCGCTGGTTCTGGGTGGCCGCGTAGTTCCAGTGCACCGAGCTGACGTGGTAGCCATCGGCGCCGTTTTCCGCGGTGAGTTTCCAGTTGCCTTCGTAGATGTAGCTGGACGAACCGCGCAGCACTTCCAGGCCATCGGCGGACTGATCGACGATCATGTCGATGATCTTCGCCGACTCGCCCAGGTGCTCGACCAAAGGCAGTACATCAGCGTTCAGGCTGCCGAACAGGAAGCCGCGATAAGACTCGAAACGCGCCACTTTGGTCAGGTCGTGGGAGCCTTCGCAGTTGAAGCTCGAGGGGTAGCCGGCGTTCGCCGGGTCTTTGACTTTGAGCAGCTTGCCGGAGTTGTTGAAGGTCCAGCCGTGGAACGGGCAGGTGTAGGAACTCTTGTTGCCGGACTTGTGCCGGCACAGGGTCGCGCCGCGATGACTGCAGGCGTTGATGAAGGCGTTGAGCACACCGTCCTTGTTGCGCGCGATGAAGATCGACTGGCGCCCCATGGTGGTGGTGTAGAAGTCGTTGACGTTGGGGATCTGGCTCTCATGGGCCAGATACAACCAGTTGCCTTCGAAGATGTGTTTCATCTCAAGGTCGAACAGGCGTGGATCGGTGAACATCTCGCGCTTGCAGCGATAGATGCCTTGGGCAGGGTCGTCTTCAAGCAAGGAGTGAAGGTATTCGGGTCGCAGGGTCATGGCCGCCGCCTCCATTGTTATTGTTCAGGCAAGGCTCATGCTAGGACGGGGCAATGGAGCGGACTATCCGCGGGGTGCAGACCTTTATCCGTTTTGTGCAGGGAGCTGGCAGTGTGTCAGGCGCCACCAACGTTGGCAGTACCGACCTCTTCGCGAGCAGGCTCGCTCCCACAGGGGTAACGCGATCCA